>JARFQK010000370.1 GCA_029287815.1 Gammaproteobacteria bacterium | reverse complement strand
GCAGCTCATCACGATCGCTATCGCAGCCACCCTGACCGCAGCCATGACTGGCGGCGTCTATGCCAACGAATTTCAGACCAACCCCGATGATCATCAGCATGCTGTCGGTACCAGCATCGGCGCCGTCACTGGCGCTCTGTTTGCGGGGCCGGTTGGTTTCGTCGCGGGTGGGCTTATCGGCAATCTTGCTGCCAGGCACAATGCCAGCCACAGCACGCCCAGGGAAATATCATTGGCCAACAATCGGCAGAGCGCCAATGCATTAACACCATCAGCCAACGAGACTGACCACACGGATCCGAGCCCGGAGCCGCTGATGCTCGCCCAGTCAGGCGCGCCTGAACCCGTGATCAATGAAGCAAGGACCCAGCCGTCCGCTGAGCTGGCCGAGACCATCGTCAATAACATGCAGCTGGACGTTTTCTTTCTTTCGGGCAGCACTGCGATAGAAACGTTTTTCCTCTCTCGAATACAGGCTGTCGTCAGCCTGCTGGAGCAGATGCCGGATGTCGACGTGCATCTCGAAGGCTTTTCCGACCGCCGCGGCAACAACGAAGACAATCTAGAGCTGGCCAACCAGCGGCTGGATGCGGTACGCACCGAGCTTCTCGCTGCCGGTGTTGCCACCGACCGGGTTCATCTGAATGCGTTCGGTGAACAACAGTTCAACTCCAAGCCAGGCGATCTGGAAGCGTACACGTTCGATCGCCGCGTCGTCATCCGCTTTGCACACAGGAGCGCACCCGCAGACAACCAGGTCACCTTGACGGAGAGCACAACGACCCAATGAGGCCTAACCCACATAACTGCTCCTTTCCGGTGCGGAGAGGAGCAGCGGGTGAAGCAAACGATCCTCACAGGAGCAACAGTATGCACATGAGCAAGCACGCACAAATACGAAAACAACAACGCGCGATACCGCCGCTAATCATTGAATGGCTGTGCAAGTACGGCTGCCAGAAACGAGGCATGAATGGCACCACGATCTGTTTTTTTGACAAAGGGAGCCGTCGCTCGCTAACGGCCGAGGTCGGCGAGCTCGTGGTACGACGACTGTCGGATCTGATGGATGCTTATCTGGTGATGTCCGGCGACAATATCGTCACCATCGGTCATCGCTACAAGCCGCTAAAACGCAACTAATCAACGGAGGCTGCAATGACACCAGCGAGCACCGAACTAGCTAATTGCCTGCGAAGCAACCGTGTGTCAGCGATGCTACTGCGTTTTTTCGGTAGCCTGATCCTGTATCTGTGTTTCGGCTTGCTGGCTGACCTGGCTTATGCCGGCGCAAAAGACCCCGAAGTCATGGATACGACCCGCGGCACCGTCTGGTTGCGCCATCAGAACGGCACATTCACGAATGCGCTGTTGATGCGGACCGATGTCGGTATCGAAGTTGCCGGCATGATTGCGCGTGCCAGTGTCAAACAGCGTTTTCAGAATACCGGCGATGTCTGGGTGGAGGGCGTCTACGTATTTCCGTTGCCAGAAAATGCCGCTGTCGATCATTTCAGGCTGCGAATCGGCGATCGGCTCATCGAGGGACAGATCCAGGAAAAACAACAGGCGCGGCTGAGCTACGAAAGTGCAAAAAGCGATGGCAAGCACGTCGGTCTAATTGAACAGCAAAGAGCCAACGTGTTCACGACATCGATTGCCAACATCGCGCCACAAGCCGAAATCCAGGTTGAGATCGAATACCAGCAAACGCTGGAATACCGCGATGGCAGCTACCGGTTGCGCTTTCCGATGGTCGTCGGGCCGCGCTACCAGGCAGCCACGAACCCGGCCAAAGGTCGCGACAATCACACCGATGTCGCCACGGACCTCGCAGCCACGCCCGTTAATCCGCTCAACCTGGCGGTAATGCTGGATGCGGGGGTAGCATTGGACGATCTGTCGAGTTCGTATCATTCGATAGAGATCGAACCAACCGATCGCAACCGCTACCGAATCGAGCTGGCATCAGACCACACCTATGCCGACCGGGACTTCGAACTGGTATGGCGGCCCGAACGGGATCAACAACCACAAACAGCCGTGTTCATCGAGCGACATCAGGATGCCCGCTACCTGATGCTTTCTATTCTGCCTCCCAGCCTGCAAGCACTGGGTCAGCAGCAGGTGCCTCGCGACCTGATTTTCGTCCTGGATGTTTCCGGCTCGATGGCGGGTGCCTCTATTCGGCAGGCCCGGGCGGCACTGAGCGGGGCTCTTGATCGGTTGAAGCCCGGCGACCGCTTCAATCTGATCTGGTTCAGTGATTTCAGCGAGCGCTTGTATCCGGAGGCGAAACCGGCAAGCGCCGAGAACATCGCTCACGCCCGCACTGTCATTGATAGCCTCGAAGCCGACGGCGGCACCGTTATGCAACCGGCGCTGGCACTCGCGCTGATCGAGCAACCGCAGCCGGCCCGTGTCAGGCAGATCATCTTTCTGACGGACGGCAACGTGGACAACGAAGACGAATTGTTCACCGCGATCAGGGACCAGCTTGGCGACAACCGCCTGTTTACTATTGGCATCGGTTCGGCACCAAACAGTTATTTCATGAGCAAGGCGGCGCGTGCCGGTCGTGGCACCTTCACTTACATCGGTGACACTGCCGAGGTGCAGCGGAAAATTGAAACCTTGTTGCAGAAACTGGAATCGCCGGCACTGATCGATATCGAGCTGAACGTTCAGGGTCAGGAAATCGAAATGTTTCCCGAGCGCATACCCGATCTTTATCTGGGCGAACCGCTGACGGTATTCATTCGCGCCAAGCACATCGGTGATGCGATCACGGTTCAGGGCGCATACGGACAAAGCACCTGGCAGCAATCAGTCGCTCTGACTGACACAGTTGACAGCGCCGGCATACGCACTGCCTGGGCGCGTCACAAGCTCGAATCGCTGCTCGAACAGCACCATGACGCCAGTGTCTTGTCGGCGCGTCAGACCTTGAAAGAACAGATCGTACAAACATCGATCGACCATCATATACTCAGCCGCTTCACCAGCCTGGTCGCGGTTGATGTCACCCCGGTCAATAGCAGCGGGCAGATATACACTGACAGACTGAAGACCAATCTGCCGCACGGTTGGAAACCGGAACAGACCAGACAGCCGGCAAGCTCGCAGATACGTCTCGCCCAGATCAACCTGCCGCGAACGGCCACCGATGCGTACCTGCATTTGATGATCGCAGCGATGTTGCTGGCGCTCGCAATGGTCGTCTATCTGTGGAGAAAGACCTTATGAGCATCCGACACAAACTGACGTTCTTGTTCATCATGTTATTGGCCGCCGCTCTCTGGCAAATGGGGCTGGCCGGCTGGATACACGCCAAAGCGCTCACCGCACAGCTGCTGCTCGACCGGGCCTGGCAGCAAACATTGCGCGATCACAAACCAGTCAAACCCTGGCCGTGGGCGGACACCTGGCCGGTGGCCGAACTGATCGTGCCGAAGTTAGCGCTAACGCAAATCGTGCTCGCCGGCGATGATGGCGCAACCCTTGCGTTTGGTCCCGGTCACGCTTTTGCGAGCGCACTGCCCGGCGAGCAGGGCACCGTGATGATCAGCGGTCACCGCGATACCCACTTTCACTTCCTGCAAAACCTCGAGCCCGGCGACAGCTTGATTCTGAAAACGAAATCTGCGATCAAGCATTACAAGGTCAGCACGCTGCAGATCGTCGACAGCCGATCGTTCAAGCTCGATAACACGACGGACGAACTCGTCCTGGTAACATGCTTTCCGTTCAATTCCCTGGCCAGCGGCGGTAGCGAACGCTACCTGGTCTTTGCCGAACCTGAAAAGATCGGCTGAATTCAAGGGGTCAGACTCGTTGATTTGAGAAAATCAACGAGTCTGACCCCTTGAATTCAGAACTTATAGGTCAGCTCGAGCGCGAT
>JARFQK010000353.1 GCA_029287815.1 Gammaproteobacteria bacterium | reverse complement strand
AAGGGGCATTTTCCCGAGGAGAGGGTCCATGGAAAAACTCGTGTCATTGGGCTGCAGAGCACAATTTTTATTGAATGCTACGCGCGCAATCGATTTTCTCGCCCCTCTGGCGTTGCGCCTGTACCTGGTACCGGTATTCTGGATGGCGGGTACGAATAAGCTGGGGTCGATGGAAGACACCATCGCCTGGTTCGGCAACCCCGATTGGGGGCTCGGTATGCCCTTTCCAACGCTGATGGCCTGGGCCGCATCGCTGACCGAGGCTGTCGGCGCGATCGCACTCCTGATCGGACTCGGGGTGCGCTGGGTATCGATGCCGCTGATGATTACGATGATCGTGGCTGCAGTCACCGTCCACTGGCACAACGGCTGGCTCGCTATCGCAGAGGGCAGCGGCATTTTCGCGACAGAGCGTACGATTGGTGCTGTCGAGCGCCTCGACCGCGCCAAGGATATTCTGCGCGAACACGGCAACTACAGCTGGCTGACCGAAAACGGCAGCTTTGTCGTCCTGAATAACGGCATCGAGTTCGCCGCTACCTATTTCATCATGTTGCTGGTATTGTTCTTCTATGGCCCGGGCAAGGCCAGCCTGGATCATCTGATTCGAAAGCGTTACGGCAATTGCGCGAATTGATATGACTAATGCAGACTACAGAGTACACGGCGCCGGGCTGGGCCTACGCAGAGAATGCATCAAAGATCTGCTGCAAACACCACTCCCGCAGGTCAAGTTCATGGAAGTTGCGCCGGAGAACTGGATCGGGGTCGGCGGCAAGTTCGGCAAACAGCTGCGTCAGTTCACCGAACGCTTTGACTTTGTCTGTCACGGCCTGTCGTTGTCGATCGGCAGCCCCGCCCCGTTGGACGAGAAATTCGTCAAACAGATCGCCACATTTCTGAAGAAGCATCAGATCAAGATCTACTCGGAGCATCTGACCTATTGCTCCGACGATGGCCAGCTCTATGATCTGTTGCCGATTCCGTTCACCGAAGACGCAGTCGACTACGTCGCCGAGCGCATACTGCGCGTTCAGGATATCCTTGGCCAGCGCATCGCGATGGAGAACGCATCCTACTACACGCCGGCACCCGGTTCGGAAATGCAGGAAATCGATTTCATCAACGCAGTGCTGACAAAAGCTGATTGCGATCTGCTGCTCGATGTCAACAACATCTACGTGAATGCGGTCAACCACAACTACGACCCCGTTGAGTTCATGCAGCAGCTGCCCGCGGAGCGCATCGCTTACGCGCACATCGCCGGGCATTATAACGAAGCTGAGGATCTGATCGTCGATACCCACGGCGCTGATGTGATCGACAATGTCTGGGCTCTGCTGGACAAGGCTTACGAACATTTCGGCGTTTTCCCGACGCTGCTGGAACGCGACTTCAACATCCCGCCGGTCGCCGAGCTGCTGAACGAAGTTGACCAGATCGTAGCGTACCAGAACAAATGGGCTGAAAGTGAACAGCGCTCAGTCAGCAGCTAGGCGAACATGTGCTGGCGTTGGCAGGCGCGTTCCGCCGGGACCCTTGAATATCAGACCTATGACAGAACCCGATTTCAAAAAATACCAGTATGAGTTCACCGCGCATTTGCGCGACCCGGAGCACAACCCTGCGCCCGAGGGCATCGAAGATCGCCGGATCGGCATCTACCGCGATCTGTTGTACAACAATGTGGAGGGCTTTATTGCCAACGGCTTTCCGGTATTGCGGTCGATCTACAACGACACCGACTGGCACAATATGGTAAGGGACTTCTTTGCCCATCATCAGTGCACCAGCCCCTATTTTCTGGAGATCTCGGAAGAATTCCTCGACTACCTTCAGAGCGAGCGTGAACCCCAGCCGCACGATCCGCCGAGCCTGCTGGAGTTGGCACACTATGAATGGGTGGAGCTGGCTTTGACAGTATCAGACCAGGCCGTTGATATGAACAGCATCGATCCGAACGCTGATATGCTGTCCGGGCATCCGGTATTATCGCCGCTGGCCTGGCCGTTGGCCTACCAGTACCCGGTGCATCAAATGGGGCCGGAGTATCTGCCGGAAACACCCCCGGCGCAGCCAAGCTATCTTGTCGTTTATCGTAATCGCAACGACGAAGTCGAGTTCCTGGAGATCAACCCGGTCACGGCACGATTGATCAACCTGCTGCAGCAGAATCCGGAAATGACTGGCGAACTGGCCCTAGATCAAATCGTGCGCGAAATGAATCACCCTAACCGTGAGCTGGTCATGCAGGGCGGCCTGGCGGCATTGCAGGAATTGCAGAGTTACGGCATTGTTCTCGGCGTAGCCAAGTAAGAAGAGATACCAGTCATGAATTTGCCGCAGCGGGGAACGACGTCCAACAACCGGATCAAAGCCTTACTTCTGGTCGCAGCAGCCCTGTCAATGTCGATGCAGAGTGCTGCTGCATCAGCAGCCAAGATCACGGCTCAACAAAATGAGGCCAGCGGACTGTATTCCTGGCTTGCCGAGAGCGAAGGTTTCAGTATCGAACTGATTCAGCTGCTGCCAGATTTTGTGCGCGCGATCTACATGTCTCATGATTTCCCGAAAGCCGAGGTCGACGATATTGCGGGCTACTGCGTCTTCGGCACCGTGATCAAGAACACCTCGACAGAGCAACTCGATTATAATGTGGCCGACTGGTACTACACGAATGGCAGCGGCCAACAACATCCGATCAAAACCAAGACGCAATGGCTCGAACAGTGGCGCAAGGCCGGCGTCACATTCTCCTGGACGCTACTTCCAGACAAGGGGACATTTTACGAAGGCGACTGGCAACAGGGTTTCACCACGATCAAGCTGCCGCGTGAGAGTGAATTCACGCTGACATACAAATGGACTATTAATGAAACTGAATACATTGATAAATTCGAGGGTCTGCGTTGTGCACCGGAACAATTACCTGAACAATAAGCGACTTGCGTCGACGGCTCTGGCCATCATTATCGGTCTGTTGACGTTCACAGCCCATACGGCCTGGGATGATCAACCCAAACTTGGGCATAGCCTGACCCCGGTGCGCACACCGGTTGCGGCACCGAATTTCACCCTGGAGGACATGGATGAGGAGCTGCACAGCCTCAAAGATCTGCGGGGCAAAGTGATACTGCTGAACTTCTGGGCCACCTGGTGTCCGCCGTGCCGGCGCGAGATGCCTTCGATGGAACGCGTATACCAGAAGCTAAGTGGCGAAGATTTCACTGTTATCGCGATAAACCAGATGGAAGACGGCGACCACGTCTTCGCTTACATCGGACAACTCGAAGTTGATCCGACTTTCATGATCCTGTTCGATAAGGAAAGCAAGGTGTCCAAGAGCTATGGGGTCAACGGCCTGCCGACGACCTATCTGATCGACAAACAAGGCAAGATTCGCTATCGCGCGATCGGCGGTCGCGAGTTCGATCA
>JARFQK010000263.1 GCA_029287815.1 Gammaproteobacteria bacterium | reverse complement strand
ATCACGGTTCAGGCTGGTCTTCGCGTCCGTAAGCTTGCTCTTCACTCAAACCGTAGCTATGGCTATGCTTTTCGCTCCAGAGCGGCGCTTACGAACACGAATCCTGCGCCTGCTCCCGTGATCCTGGTGAGAAATGCGGGCTAGAGCACACTGAACAGGTAGACAACTACTTGCCGGATGAATATCAGGCCGATGATCGCGAACAAGGGTGACAAATCCAGCCCTTCGATCGGCTTGATCCAGCGGCGTACCGGCTGCAGAACCGGGTTCGTGATGCTGAACAACACAGCCGTCACCGGATTATACGGGTCCGGGTTGACCCAGCTCAGGATGGCCTGAACGATGATCGCGAAGATGAATACATTCAGAGCCAGCGTGATGAAATCCTTGATACCGACCAGCAGCAGCGTGCCAAGGCCTGGTGAGTAGCCTGACAACAGTGCTACGATATAGATCTTGATCGCAATGATTGCAATCACGACTACGATCGTAGCCACGTCGATGCCGCCAAGGCCTGGGATCAGCTTTTTCGCCGGATTTATCACCGGCGCCGTTACCTTGACGATGAACTGAGATATCGGGTTGTAAAAATCCGCGCGCACCTGTTGCAGGATGAAGCGCAACATCAGCACGATGATATACAGATCGAAGAGGGTTCTTATGAGCAGTATAAACGGGTTTTCTGGTGCCATGGTTACTTGTCTTTGCCGAATTCATCAGCCAGTTCGCGTGAACGGTCGAATGCCGCATGCACTGCCTCGCTGACCAGTTGGTGAAACTCGTTGTGTTCAAAGCTGGCAATCGCTGCGGCCGTGGTGCCGCCCTTCGAGGTTACCCGCGCACGCAATTCTTCAACGCTCAAGCCGCTTTCGTTCGCCATGCGCGCTGCACCCAGGGCTGTTTGCAAGGTCAGCTGATTCGCCGTTTCCTGATCCAGCCCCAGAGTGACCGCCGTTCTCTGTAAGGCTTCGATCAGCAGGAAGAAATACGCGGGACCGCTGCCGGACACAGCGGTCACCGCATCCAGCTGATCCTCCTCAGCTACCCAGGCGGTCAGGCCGGCGGCCTGAAGAATACCCGCGGCCAGCTCACGTTGGGCAGCCTGCACGACCGGGTTGGCAAACATTGCTGTGGCACCACACCGGATCAATGCCGGCGTATTTGGCATGCATCGGACAATCGCGGCATGACCCCCGAGCCAACGCTCGATAGCCCTGGTTCTGACGCCTGCAGCAATCGACACGTAGAGTGGTCTGCTGGCTCTATCTGACTGCGCCAGCTGATTGCACACCTGCTGCAGCAACTGGGGCTTGACGGCTAACACCACCACATCTCGTCGCAACGCTTCCAGATTATTGTCCGTAACCGTGATGGCGAACTGCTGGGAAAGCCGTTCGCGCTGTCTTGCATCAGGCTCGGCCACCAGAATCGCCGACGGATCGGTGCCGCCGGCGATTACACCGCCGATCAGGCTGGTCGCCATATTGCCGCCACCGATAAATGCAGTCGTTGCGTTCATCTTCCTGTAGTCGCAGGGAACTTCTGAAAGTTCGAAGTCTACCACAGCTGCTTTGTCGCCAAGCGAATGTCTTTTCGGCCACCTGCAGTCAAATGCAGATGTGAATGATATTTGCTATGGCGGTATGACGTCTGCGCCGAGATGGTCTATAACATCAGCTATAGGTCACTCCATCATCAAACAGATCTCAGAGGGGGGGGTATGGATATCGCGCAGTTGCTTGCGTTCAGCGTCAAGAATGGTGCATCGGACTTGCATTTATCCGCGGGTTTGCCGCCGATGATCCGCGTCGATGGCGATGTGCGACGCATCAACGTTGATCCGATGGATCATGAGATGGTGCACAGCATGGTCTATGACATCATGAACGACAAACAACGCAAGGCCTTTGAGGAGTATTTCGAAACGGACTTTTCCTTTGAAATACCGGGCCTGGCGCGTTTTCGTGTCAACGCATTCAATCATAACCGGGGCGCTGGTGCCGTCTTCCGTACTATCCCGTCCAAGATTCTGACCCTGGAAGAGCTGAAGGCACCAAAAATTTTCGAGAATATTTCAAACACGCCGCGCGGTATCGTGCTCGTCACCGGGCCCACCGGCTCCGGTAAATCGACCACACTGGCGGGCATGATCAACTATGTCAACGAAAATCATTATGGCCACGTTTTGACCATCGAGGATCCGATTGAGTTTGTGCATGAAAGCAAGAAGTGCCTGATCAACCAGCGCGAGGTTCACCGGGATACTCTCGGATTCAGTGAGGCTTTGCGTTCCGCGCTGCGTGAGGACCCAGACGTTATTCTGGTCGGTGAGATGCGTGACCTCGAGACGATCCGGCTGGCGCTGTCGGCCGCCGAAACCGGGCATCTCGTCTTCGGCACGCTGCACACGAGCTCGGCAGCAAAAACTATCGACCGTGTCGTCGATGTGTTTCCCGCAGCTGAAAAAGAGATGGTGCGTTCGATGCTGTCGGAGTCGCTGCGTGCAGTGATTTCGCAGACATTGCTGAAGAAAATCGGCGGTGGTCGCGTCGCGGCACACGAAATCATGCTGGGTACGCCGGCCGTTCGCAACCTGATCCGAGAGAACAAGATCGCTCAAATGTACTCTGCGATCCAGACCGGTCAGTCTATAGGTATGCAGACGCTCGATCAGAATCTGCAGGAATTGCTCGCCAAGGGCTTGATCAACAAAGACGAGGCAATCAAGAAGGCAGCCAACAAAGATGCTTTTTAAACCGTCGAATCATGAATTCAGTGGTGGACTGGCTATACTTTTCTAATGATGCTCAATTTCAGTGAGGTGGTGCGAGATGGATCGCGATAAGGCCATACGCTACATGCATGACCTGCTGCGCATGATGGTGCAGAAAGAGGGATCAGATCTCTTCATTACCGCTGGCGCCGTTCCGTCGATGAAAGTCAATGGCAAGATGACACCGTTGTCGAACCAGTCATTGAGCCCTCAGCATACCCAGGTGCTGGTGCGTTCAATCATGAATGACAGGCAGATGGCCGAATTCGATTCCACTCAGGAATGTAATTTTGCGATCAGCCTGCCCGGAGTCTCGCGTTTTCGCGTCAATGCTTTCACCCAGCGCGGCTCGGTCGGCGTTGTCTTGCGTGTGATTCGCTCGGATATACCCGAGTTCGCCGATCTGGATTTGCCGCCGGTGCTGCAAGATGTTGCGATGACCTCGCGTGGGCTGGTGATATTTGTTGGCGCCACCGGTTCCGGCAAATCGACCTCGCTCGCGGCCATGGTCGGCTATCGCAATGAAAACAGCAAGGGTCATATCATCACGATCGAGGACCCGATCGAATTTATCCACAATCACAGAAATTGCATCGTGACCCAGCGCGAAATCGGTGTCGATACGGAATCGTACGAAGTAGCGCTGAAGAATACCTTGCGCCAGGCCCCCGATGTGATTCTGATCGGTGAGATCCGCGATCGCGAAACCATGGATTACGCGATCGCATTTGCCGAAACCGGCCACCTCTGTCTCTCGACTCTGCACGCCAATAGCACCAACCAGGCGTTGGACCGAATCATCAACTTCTTCCCGGAGGAGCGGCGTGCGCAGCTGCTCATGGATTTGTCCCTGAACCTGAAGGGGATCATCTCCCAGCGCCTGATACCGAGCGCTGATCGTCAGGGCCGCGTGCCGGCTGTCGAAGTCATGCTGAACACACCGCTGATGTCCGATCTGATCTTCAAGGGCAACGTGCACGAGATCAAAGAGCTGATCTCAAAGTCGAATGAACTTGGAATGCAGACATTCGACCAGGCATTATTCAATCTGTTTGAATCCGGCCAGATTAGCTACGAGGACGCGTTGCGCAATGCCGATTCGTTGAATGACCTGCGTCTGCGAATCAAGCTGGAAAGCAAGGGCTCGAAAAAACAGGACCTGATGTCAGGACTCGACAAGCTATCTGTCGAGGACACCTCGGATAACACCAATGCCAGCGTGCTCCGCTAGTCCGCGTCCTGAACCACAGCGATGAATTTGCAAGCCTATCTCAAACTGATGTCAGAGCAACACGCCTCTGACATGTACTTTACGACCGGTGCGCCGGTTAGCGTACGCATAGAGGGCAAGATCCGGCCTGTCGGCAAGAGCATGCTCGCGCCGGGTATGACCCGTAAACTCGCCTACGATTTGCTGTCCCCGGCGCAAATCAAGGACTTTGAGAAAAATCTCGAGTTCAACATGGGTATGTCATATACCGACCTGGGTCGCTTCCGCATCAACCTGTACTTGCAGCGTGGCGAAGTCTCGATGGTGATCCGCTATATCAAGGCCGACATCCCGTCGATCGAGAGCTTGCGGCTACCGGAAGTCTATAAACGCATCATGAAGCGAAAGAAAGGGCTCGTGCTGGTCGTCGGTGCGACCGGTACCGGTAAATCAACCTCACTTGCGGCGATGCTGGACTATCGCAATTCGCTCGAAACCGGTCATATCCTGACGATCGAGGACCCGATCGAGTTCATGTTCCATCACAAGAAATGCATTATCGGTCAGCGCGAAGTAGGCCTGGATACCTTGTCGTTTGATAATGCGTTGTGCGAAGCGATGCGCGAGGCACCGGATGTGATCATGATCGGTGAGGTGCGCGATCGCACGACGATCGAATCGGCATTGCGCTATGCCGACACCGGACACCTGTGCCTGACCTCGCTGCACGCAACTAATGCTAACCAGACGCTGGACAGGATTCTGAACTTCTTTCCTAGCGACGCCCATAACCAGATCCTGATGGATCTGTCGCTGAATCTGAACGCGATCATGGCGCAGCGGCTGGTCGCGTCGGCGGATGGCAAGCGTGTCGTCGCGACTGAAGTACTGATGAATACACCATATATCAGTCAGTTGATCCGCGATGGTAACTTCCATGGCATCAAGGAGGTGATGGAGAAGGGCTCTGATGTCGGTATGCAGACTTTCGACCAGTCACTGTATACCTTGTTCAAGGCAGGTAAGGTCGATCTGAAAACGGCGCTGGCCAATGCCGATTCCAGTAGCGACCTGGAGTGGCGTATCAACTTCGGCGGCGGGTTCAAGGATATCGAGGAGCAGGGAGATCAGTCGGAGACATTGCAATTCCCCAATACTTCATCGGACTTGTAACCGCGTACTTACAAGAAGTTCGCGGCTGTAGCCGCTCCCACAATAATCGGCAACAGATCCCTGGCCCCTACGAGCATGTGTTTCCAGAGCGCAGAGCAAAGCGCGGAATCAGACTTTGCGTCCTCTGCGTCTTTGCGTTGAAACATCACCCCTCTGGAAGCAGTCGGCTACTGTCTATTCATCCCCAGCGTGTAGACGCCGTTTTCGAAACCTTCGAAATAGTGTTCGATAGCCGGATGGCTGATCGGTTCATGGCTGGGATCGGGCTCCAGGTGACGTTCGGCGACATAGGTCAACTGGTTGCTCTGATGGACCAGTACGTGGTACCAGGGTTTGTCCTTCGGAGGGCGGCTCAATGCAACCTGCTGATACCATTCTTCGGTACCCGAGAACTCAGCATCGACATCGATAACAACGCCCCGATAGTCGAATTTGAGATGATGTACGAGCTGGCCGACAAAGAACAGTGGCTGATCCATGCCGTGCATTATCACGTGCGGTAGACCACTTGTCCACCTATGATCGTATGACGGACTTTTCCGGAGAAATGCCAGCCTGCGAAGGGTGTGTTTTTTCCCCGGCTCAACATGGCGGCGGGGTCAAGCTGCCATTCCTGTTCCGGAGCGTAGACGCAGAGGTCGGCCGGCCTGTTGACCGCGAGCACACCAGCGTTGATGCCCAAAATTTCGGCTGGTCGGCTGCTAATCAGACTCAATGCGCTGAAGGTGGGTACGACCTGGTGATCGACAAGTCGCAAGGTCAATGGCAGTAAAGTTTCAAGCGCCGATATGCCGGGCTCGGTGCTTGCGAAAGGCGCTTGCTTTGCATCGGGATCGTGGGGCTGATGATCGGAGCAGACCGCATCGATGACGCCTTCCTTTAAGCCTTGACGCAAGGCTTCCATGTCGCGCTGGCTGCGTAACGGGGGCAGGACGTGACACATGCTGTTGAAGCTGCCGATATCCATCTCGTTCAGGAATAGTTGATGGGCGGCGACATCGGCGGTGATATCCATGCCTCGCTCCTTTGCCCGGCGTATCAGTTCAACACCATGGGCTGATGAGAGTCGCCCGAAATGGGCTTTAACGCCAGTTTCCAGGATGAGTTCAAGGGCGCGCGATATCGCGACGGTTTCAGCCGATACGGCGATCCCCTGGAGTCCAAGCCGGGTGGCGACCGGGCCATCGTGAGCGCAGCCACCGGCGCTGAGCCAGTGATCGTCAGGCTCGATAAACACCGTTAAACCGCAGTTGGCCGCATAGGCATAGGCGCGACGCAAAATCAGTGTGTTCGGCACGGGATTGCGGCCATTGCTGATGCCGACACAGCCGGCTGCTCGCAGTGCAGACATCTGGCTCAGCAGCTGACCTTTGAGTCCATTGGTCAACGCGCCCAAAGTCAGCACAAGGGTCGATGCTGCTTTGGCAGCCTTACGGTGAATCAATTCGACAACTGCAGGCTCATCGATCACCGGATCAGTGTCGGGCGGGCAACACAGCGTCGTGATACCGCTTGCGGCGGCTGCACGCGTCTCGCTGCAGATATCTGCTTTGAACTCGAGGCCTGGTTCACGTAGCCGGGCACACAAATCAACCAGCCCTGCGCTGACGATCAAACCGCTGGCGTCGATGGTCTGATCGGCTTGAAAACCGTCAGGTTGATAGTCTATCGCGATAATCTTGCCGTCAGCGATATAGATACTGCTTGTTCTCACCGATTGCGTCACCGGATCCAGGATCAGGCCGTTTGAAACCAACAGGCGTTCCATCAGTGTGCTCCGCTCTCGTTTGGCTCGGGTTGACGGCCCAGTACCATCGACATGACTGCCATGCGTACCGAGATTCCATAGGTGACCTGGTCGAGGATGACGGAACGGTTTCCGTCGGCCACTCGGGATTCGATTTCCACGCCGCGGTTGATCGGCCCTGGATGCATGACAATGACATCAGCCTTGGCAGCGCTCAGGCGCTCCTCGGTCAAGCCATAGAGGCTGTAATATTCATGCTCGCTCGGCAGCAGCGCACCTTGCATACGCTCCTTTTGCAGTCGCAGCATGATAACGACATCGGCGTCCCGGATGCCAGTTTGCAGATCATTGAAGACGGTCACGCCCATATCCTCGATATCGGTCGGCAGCAGTGTCTTTGGCGCTATCACGCGCACGTCGCCGGTGTTGAGTGTATTGAGTGCGTGAATTTGAGAACGGGCGACCCTTGAATGCAGTATGTCGCCAACGATCGCGACACGCAGTCTGCCAAAGTCATGCCCTTTGTTGCGACGGATCGTGAAGATGTCGAGCATCGCCTGCGTGGGGTGAGCGTGGCGGCCATCGCCGGCGTTGATAACGCTGATATGGGGTGCGACATTGCCCGCGATGAAATGTGCCGCACCGGAATCGCAGTGGCGTACGATGAACATGTCACACAGCATTGCCTGCAGGTTCTGCAGTGTGTCCAGCAGGGATTCGCCCTTGCTGGTCGCGGATGTGCTGATGTTGATGTTCAAAATGTCGGCCGAGAGTCTTTTTGCGGCCAGCTCAAAGGTCGTTCGTGTTCGTGTGCTCGCTTCAAAGAAAAGATTGACGATGGTCTTTCCACGCAACAACGGCACCTTCTTCATGCGTTGTTCATTCACATTGGCGAAGCTTTCTGCGGTATCGAGAATCTCGGTCAATATCTGACTGCCCAGACCTTCGATGGTCAGAAAGTGTTTCAATCTGCCGTTGCTGTCGAGTTGAATGTTCCAGCTATCCTGGCCGATCATTGGATCAGTTTGTCGGCTTGGTTTATTAGCCATAGCATCGATTTGTCGGGCTCCATTTCTTTAGGTTTGGCGGTATCGTCGGCATAGCTCGGTGCTCAGGTCACGACGAAGGCCAGCGGCTCAGGGCCGCTGAGTTTGATGTGTTGCTCGGGACCGAGCTGGAGATGCTGGCCGACAAGATCTGCTTGTATCGGGAGCTCACGGCCACTGCGATCGACCAGGCAAACCAGCGAAATGCTGGCAGGACGCCCGTAGTCGAAGATCTCATTCATCGCGGCACGAATCGTGCGGCCTGTCTGCAGTACATCATCGACCAGGATAATGTGTTTGTCTTCTACCTGCGGTGGCAGGCTCGATGGTTTCACTTTCGGATTCATGCCAATGCGGGAAAAGTCGTCACGATAAAAGCTGATGTCCAGCGTAGCCAGTGGTCGCGGCAACCCGAGCTTGGTGTGTAGGGCGCTTGCAATCCAGACCCCCCCGGTATGGATACCAACCATCAGCGGATCTTCGATTTGGCGCTCCTCGAGTAGCTGTCTGAGATCGACTGCCAGTTTCTCCAGAAGTCGATCCGGTTTGGCAATGTCATCCATAGCTACAAGCCCTGTTGAATGCGCTTATCGTGAATTGAGCCAGCTCTGTACGATGATGGCCGCGGCCATTTTATCAATCTGATGCTTATTGTGCTTGGTTATTTTTAAATCAGCGCTCAATGCTTGTTCGGCAGCGAGCGAAGAATAACTCTCGTCGATAGTAAACACAGGAAGGTCGAAGCGTTTTCGCAACTGCTTGCCGAAGTTGCGTGCCGCGCGCGTGATATCGCTCTCTTCGCCATTGGGCAGAAAGGGCAGGCCGACGATCAATGCGTCTGGATGCCACTGGTTGATGTGGGCGGCGATACGCTCCCAATCCGGGGCACTATTTCTCGTCTGCAATGTGGTGAGCGGTGTCGCTGTACCAGTGATGGTTTGTCCGGTGGCTATGCCGATACGTTTGAGACCAAAATCAAAGCCCAACACGCAACGTATTTCAGATGCCGTCATGCATGTCCAGCGTCCGAGCTCAAAAGTTGCAGATCGATGCCAATCAGGCCAGCGGCTGCCTGCCAGCGTTTTTCCAGCGGCGTGTTGAAGATGATCTGTTGATCTGCGGGACAACTGAGCCAGGCATTGGCGGCCAGCTCCTGTTCCAGCTGACCAGGTGCCCATCCGGCATAGCCAAGCGCAATAATGGTATCGGCCGGGCCTTTGTTGTCGGCAATCGCTTCAAGTATGTCGCGCGATGTCGTTAATGCGACATCGTCGTTGATGACCAGACTGGAATCCCAGTTGCCGGTGGGACGGTGCAGGATAAAGCCACGGTTTGACTGCACCGGGCCGCCGCTGTAGACCAGGTTCGCATCAGCGCTGTCAACACGATAGGGAATGTTCATCTGCTGCATGACGTCGTCGAGCGTCACCGACGATTCTCGGTTTATGACGATGCCAAAGGTACCGTTTTCGTCGTGCTCGCAGATGTACGTGACCGATTGATTGAAATTGTCGTCAGCAAGTCCCGGCATCGCGATCAGAAAGTGGTCAGTGAGATGGTTCATACTCGTGATCAATTCGTGCGCAGGCGGTTGTCATTCAGGAATTCCCAGCTTCTGGTGATATGTATGACATCGACTTCCTCACGCAGTTCTGGTGGAAATGGCGCATACGGTGCGGCAAGCTTGACGATACGCTTGGCGGCGTCATCCAGTATTTGATGCCCGGAGGATTGCCTCAGATCGGTCTTGACCAATTCGCCGTCCGCGTTGATCACTACATCGAGGATTAGCGTGCCGCTGAGTTGTTCACGCCTTGCTCGATCCGGGTAATTAAGATTGCCGATGCGTTCGACCCGGTTTATCCATTGACGCATATATGCTGCCGGCAAAAACTCGCGGGTGCTGGAATTCAGGTATCTGGTGCGCGTTTTCTTGGCCTCGTGGACGATCTGTGTACTGAGTTCTTGCGCCAGGCGCGCAAGTTTATCATTGTGCTGCTGCTCGTTGTCGTCTGCGACCGTAAGGTCATCAGGATTCTGTTTTTTGTCGTCAGTGTCAACACGATGGCTGGCATTGTCCTGGTGTAACAAGGCGACCTTTTCATCCTGTTGCCGGCTGGCCTGCTGTGGTTCGGATGTTGTCATCGTGATACCCGATTTTTTCGAAAGACTGGGTGCGGTGAATAGATCGGTGGGCCGGCTCGATTCTTCGCTGATGCCGCCGCCTTGTTGTGAAACCTGCGCCAGGTACTCGGCATCTTCGGCCTCGGCAGGTTTCTGTGTCTGAACCAGAATGACATCCAGCGTAGGGAATAATTCGTTATCTGGCGGTGGTGACAGGCTGAAGCTCACTCCAAGAATCAAGATACCATGAAAAACCGCAGCCAGGAACATAGTCATTCCCAAACGATCAATATCGGTGATCTGTGGTGGCCGCGTTGCTGCAGTCATGGGTTGTATGAGATCGCATTTGATGTACAAGCCATCCGATTATAGTGGTTATCCGATGGCAATGTGAACAGAACGACGCTCAATCATCAGTAAACGTTTGTATTTCGTGTCACTGGTGTTACCCGAGACGGGATTCGATACACGCCATGAGTTGCGCGCCGATATCGAGATCGTACTGGTGGTCCAACTCTCTGATGCACGTCGGACTGGTGATATTGATTTCTGTCAGATATTCACCGATTACATCGAGTCCGGCGAACAGTATGCCCATCTCGCGCAGTACCGGCGCGACCTGGCTGCAAATCCATAAGTCTCTTTCTGTCAAGGCGACGCCAACGCCCGTCGCGCCAGCAACGAGGTTACCTCTGGTTTCGCCAGCCGCTGGCACGCGTGCCAGCGCGAAGGGCACAGGCTCACCGTCGATCAGCAGTATACGTTTGTCACCCGCGTTGATTTCAGGAATGAAACGCTGAGCCATGATGGTCTTGTGTCCGCCCAAAGTCATCAGCTCGAGTATTACCGACAGATTCTGGTTGTCCGGTTGCACCCGAAAAATTGAATGCCCACCCATGCTGTCAAGTGGCTTCAAGATAACGTCCTGGTGCTGGGCGACGAAGTGACGAATCCGCGAAGGTTCGCCGCTAACGAGCATCGGCACGCAACACTGCGGAAAACAGGTGATGAACAGCTTTTCATTGGCGTCGCGCAAGCTCGCTGGCTTGTTCACGACAAGCGTACCGTTGCGTTCGGCGCTGTCAAGCAGCCAGGTTGTTGTGATATATTCGATGTCAAAAGGCGGATCTTTGCGCATCAGCACCGCGTCGAGCTCGGCGAGGGCGATATCCTGCTCACCCACAATACTGAACCAGTCGCTGGCGTTGTCACTCAGCCGCAGTACCCGCGTTGTTGCGCGCGTGACACCGCCTTCGGAATATAAATGGCGCTGGTTCATATAGTAGATTTCCCAGCCACGGCGCTGGGCGGCTAGCATCATCGCGAAACTGCTGTCCTTGGCGACATTGATGTGTTCAATCGGGTCCATCACTATTCCGAGTTTCAAAGTCATCTGTTTTCTGCGGCCTGGTTATCGACCAGACAAATGTAAATGAATTTCTGTTCACACACAATTCAAAGTCTTATCGCCGAAGATTCATTGCGAATACAAATATCATGGTCTACATTCTGGATATATCCACCTCTCTAGGGCTAATAATGAATGATGGTGCAGCAATGGCAGGACAAGTTGCTGAGTTAAGTGACCTCAAAGTGATGGTCATCGACGACAGCAAGACGATCCGTCGAACAGCCGAAAACCTCCTGAAGAAAGAGGGCTGTGAAGTGGTTACGGCCGTTGACGGTTTTGAGGCGTTATCAAAAATCGCTGAAACCAAGCCAAATATAATCTTTGTTGACATCATGATGCCGCGTTTGGATGGCTATCAGACGTGTGCATTGATCAAGAACAATAAGGCTTTCAGTGAAACCCCGGTGATAATGCTCTCCAGTAAGGACAGTATTTTCGACCGTGCGCGCGGCAGAATCGTTGGCTCAACGCAGTACTTGACCAAGCCGTTTACCAAGGAAGACCTGATCGGCGCGATTAAAGAGCACGCCTCGGTCGGTTAACGATGCGGGCGTAATACGGCACAGTTGATGATAGTGAGTGGGTGATGGCGAAGATATTGATAGTTGATGATTCTCCAACGGAGCTGCATGTACTGCAGAAAATTCTCGAGAAGCACGGTCATCAGGTTCTGGTTGCGAACTCTGGTGAGGCTGGCGTCGAAAAAGCGCAGGCTAACATGCCTGATCTGGTGCTGATGGATGTGGTCATGCCGGGCATGAATGGCTTCCAGGCGACGCGCCAGCTCAGCAAGCAGTCACAGACCGCGAACATTCCGGTCATCATAGTGACCACCAAGGATCAGGAAACCGACAAGGTGTGGGCCAAACGTCAGGGTGCACGGGATTATCTCGTCAAGCCGATTCAGGAGAAAGGCCTGATCGAACACGTGAACATGGTGTTGTCCGGATAATTTGTAAACTTGATCATGACTGCAATGGATATCAACCACCCGTTTGATTTTTTGCTGGATCTTGAGCAGCGTTGTCAGGCAAATGCAGCAGGCTTGCCGACATTGGATGAAACCGAGGACGAGTGGGTGGGTATTGGCTTCAAGCTTGGTGATGACAAGCTGATTGCACCGATGTCCGAGATCGAGGAAATCCTTGAATTACCGGAGTTTACCTACGTGCCCGGCGTGAAATCATGGATGGTGGGCGTTGCCAACGTTCGTGGTGGTTTGTTGCCATTGATGGATTTGAAGGGCTTTATTCTTGGCGAGGACCTCAAGCAGAGGAAAAACGGAAAAGTCATCGTGATCAACTACAAAGGTTTCAATACCGGTGTAGTCGTCGAAGAGGTTTACGGCATGAAGCATTTCTTGAACAAGGAGCAGACCAGTCAGATACCGGCTGTCCACGAGAATGTCTCCAAATATGTCGCCATGGCTTTCAATCAGGAGGGCGATAGCTGGCCGGTCTTCAGTTTCCAAAGCATGACGCAAGATGAGCGTCTAGCGCAGGCGTCACTCTAAATTTAACTGTGAACAAAATAGTGCCGGGCGAACAGGTGGAGCAGTTATTCGGAGAAATAAGGGTATGAGCGCTAAGAAGAAAAAAACATCATCTCAAGTGCGATCGGTCAGCAAACCGTTGCTGCTTTTGGGCATTACACTGTTCATATCGATTTTTGTGATGTTGGGAAGTCTCTTGTACGTGGGTAACAAACGTGCCAACCAGCAGCAGCATGTCGAAATGGCTTCCGAACTGCGATTGTTGTCGCAGAGCATGGCCACGCAGGCCTTGGGCGCATCGTCCGGCAAGGAGTCGGACTTCACAGCGTTGATCGCGAGCCGCGGACGTTTCGAGGAAATTCTCGACGTCTACCGCACGGGTAACAGCCTGAGCGGGATACCCCAGCTGCATCAGGAACTGATAACACCATTGGAGCGTGTTGAAGTGGCCTGGCGCAATTTCAATAACGACGTTTCGATCATCATCAACGGTAGAAAGTCGATCTCAGAAGTGCGTGAGCTGTACACCGTTATCGACAGCTTCATTCCCCAGCTGTTGACCTTTTCTGACGAAGTGGTCGGTGTGTTGATGAAAAAGAAAGGCTCGTCGCGACAAATCTATCTGGCTAGCCGCCAGATGATGCTGTCGCAACGCATCAAGAACAACCTCAACCAGGTGCTTGCTGGCGGTGAACAAGCGGCTGCAGCAGCTGACCGTTTTGGTCGTGATGCAGCGCTTTTTGGCAGGGTGCTCGAGGGATTGCTGAAAGGCTCGGATTCTTTGCGGATCGAGAAAGTGACTGATAAAGAAGCCATTGCCAAGCTGCGCGAGGTAGCCATGCTGATCAGCGCGGTCAGCGATAACATCGCCGGAATTCTCGAACTTTCGCCTGAACTCTTCGAAGTCAAGGATGCCGCCAGTCAGGTTACGACCGGTAGCGCGAACTTGCTGGGCGATCTCGAGACATTCAGGAGCGCGATTTCGGGCCAGACAAAGATTCTCGATATCATTCAGCTCGTTGGTGTCGGCTTCGGTGTGCTGGCTGTCGTGCTGATCGTCATTGGTGGCTTTTTGATGTTGCGTGATGCGAAAGCAAGAGAGGAGCAAGCGCTGGAAAACAACCGTCGGAATCAGCGTGCGATTCTCAGGCTGCTCGACGAAATGGCGAATCTGGCAGATGGTGATTTGACCGTACACACAACGGTCACCGAGGAAATTACAGGTGCAATAGCTGATTCTGTGAATTTTGCGATCGATGCGCTGCGTTCGCTGGTGACCACGATCAACAATACCTCGACCGAAGTGACGACGTCAACCTCGCACGCGCAGGGCACCGCGTTGTCACTCGCGGAGGCGAGTAATCACCAGGCCCGAGAGATTGCTTCTGCCAGTGCGGCGATTACCGATATGGCTGATTCAATGCAGAATGTGACCAAAGAGGCCGCCGAATCAGCAGAGGTTGCGCTTCAATCGATGGAAATTGCGCAGAAGGGTGCCGGTGTGGTGCGTGAAACTATCACCAGCATGGAGGCAATACGCGAAACCATTCAGGAGACGTCGAAACGCATCAAACGTCTGGGGGAATCCTCACAGGAGATCGGCGATATCGTCGGGCTTATCACTGAAATTGCCGATCAGACCAATATTCTCGCGCTGAATGCGGCCATTCAGGCTTCGACTGCCGGTGATGCAGGCCGTGGCTTCGCGGTTGTGGCGGATGAGGTTCAGCGGTTGGCTGAGCGCGCAGGTAATGCGACCAAGCAGATCGAGACACTGGTCAATACGATTCAGGCGGACACCAGCGAAGCCATCACATCCATGGAAGTGAGTACGGCTGGTGTGGTCAACGGTGCCAAGCGGGCCGAGGACGCTGGCGAGGCACTGCGAGAAATTGAAACAGTGTCAACGAATCTGGCTAATCTTATTCAAGGTATTTCAGAATCCGCAAAGAAACAGTCCACAATCGCCAGTGATGTTTCCAAGACCATGAACGTCATTCAGGAGATTACGTTGAGGACGTCGGAGGGCACTGAAGAGACTTCTTCGTCCCTGAACTCCTTGAATGAACTGGCCAACGAGCTGCAACGTTCGGTATCCGGATTCAAGCTCCCGGCGACAGAGTCGGGTAAGCTTGAGACCGTGGTTCTCGATAGCTAGTTGACCAAAGAGTTTGAACCAGAAGGCAATTCAAGTTGGGTAGGCTGTAAATGAAGGCTAGCGGAACGATAGAATACAACTCTCTGAGCTGGGTCAAGTCGCAGCTGGACGCCGTGATCAATGATGCGCAGTCGTCTTTGTCAGAATACATCGAGCACAACGATGACGAAGGTCTGATGCATGATTGCATCGAGGGATTGCGTCTGGTCTACGGTACCTTGCAGATGGTCGAGATTTTTGGTGCGGCCATGCTTGCCGAGGAAATGGAGAATACCGCCAGAGCGATACTCGAGGGCCAGGCAGAGAGCAGAGAAGACGCCTACGATGTGCTGATGCGGGCGTTGCTGCAGCTGCCGGACTATCTCGAGGGTTTGCAGGCGGGCAAAAAAGACACGCCAATGGCCCTGTTGCCATTGATGAACGACATGCGAGCCGTTTGCAAACAGAGCCTGCTGTCAGAGAACGTGCTTTTCTTTCCGGATATGGACGCAGCGGAGATCGAGGAGCAGGAGATTGAAGCACCTGTCATCGAACCTGGTAAGCTCAAGGGCCAGGCGAAGCGGCTGCGTATGCATTTTCAGCTTGGCTTGCTCGATCTGCTCAAAAACGACAAGAAACATGCCGGCGTAAAACGTATGCTCGCCGTGATCGTGGCGCTGCACAAGGCTTCGGCCGAGCAGTCTGTCCGGCGTTACTGGTCCGTGATTGCAGCCCTGCTCGAGGGCTTGGGCGACGATGGCATTGACGCTGGCGTTAGCGTGAAGATGTTGCTGGGTCATGCGGACCGCCAGATCAAGCTGGTGATCGATTGTGGTGAGGAGGATTTTGCGACCCGTTATTCGCAGGAACTCCTGAAGAACGCTCTCTACTACATCGCCCATAGCGAATCGTCCGGGGAGCGCATCAGTAGGGTTAGAGAGATCTATAACCTCAATGAACTGCTCAGCTCGACCCAGGAGCAGGCCGAATCGACGGTCGGTGGTCTGAACGCCGAACTGTTTGCAACCGTATCCCAGGGAATCAAGGAGGATCTGTCACAGGTCAAGGATGCCCTCGAGTTGTTCATTCACAGCAGTGACCGTAATGTCGCGGAACTCGCGCCACTGACCGAGCAACTGGTCAAAATAGGCGATACTTACGGTATGCTGGGTCTGGGTGAAGCAAGGCAAAAAGTGCTCGAACAAAAGGACAGGATCCAGAGCATCACTGAGCAAAACACCGAGGCAGACGAAGAGCTTGTCTTCACCATAGCGGGTGAATTGTTGTCCGCCGAGGCCGATCTCGACAATTACGTGGCGAAGCGCACCGGCGCTCCTGATCTGGCTGATGATGAAGACCGGGTGGTGCCAGCTGCTGAGTATCGCGAGGTGCTGACTACGACGCTGGGTCAGGGATTGCAAAACTTCACTGATGCGAAAGATGCGATCTTGTCATTCATCAGCGGTCACGCTCAGCAAGAGTCGTTGCAGACTGTTCTGAACCTGCTGGAAGAAACCAGAGGCGTTTCGATGATGCTGTCGATGGCCCAGGTCGAGACCATGCTGGCGAAGTTGAAGCACTATGTCAAGGTCGCATTGCTGGATAATGGTCACCAGCCTGACGTTCAGGAGCAGGACAAGATTGCCGATGTCGTCACCTCGATCGAATATTTCTTTGAAGCGATGCTGGACGGTCGCCCCGGTGTCGAGGAGGGTCTGCGAACCGGCGAGAACGCACTGTCATCGTTGAGCGAAGTGTGTGAGCGATTCGCCTCATCGGCTGCGACACCGGCGTCCAATGAGATGGCTGATCAACAGGTCGAGGTCGAGGCTGAAGCGACGTCCGCAGAAACGACGGCGCACGAAGCCGACATCGTTGAATTCAAACAACCGCTAAGGGAGAGCGAGCCGGAGAAGGCGGAGCCCGAAATACAAACACCCGAACCTGCGGTAGAGTCCGTAGGCTCTGAATATGACGACTTCGACATTCTTGGTGATGATGCAGATGCTGAGATACTCGAGATCTTTGTTGAAGAAGCCCAGGAAGTCCTCGCAGAGCTGAGTACCAACCTGCCGCTGTGGAAGTCGAATACTTCCGACGAACAGGCGCTGAGTGTCGTGCGTCGATGCTTTCATACGCTTAAGGGTAGCGGTCGTTTGATCGGCGCCCAGTTGATCGGCGAGTTTGCGTGGAAATTCGAAAACATGCTCAACCGCGTGATTGACAAGAAGATCGAAGCCGACACCAGGGTGTTTGGTGCGCTCGACGATGCTGTGGCCGTGCTGCCACAACTGATCGAACAATTGCAGGGCAATCGCGAGCCGATCGCAAGGGTTCCGCGTTTGATGGCAACCGCGCACGCGCTGGCTGAAGGCAAGCCGCCTCCAGCAGCCAACGAGGATACGGTCAAAAAAAAACTGAATAATTTGCCTGAGGGCGCTGAAACCGGCGATTTCGCCGCGCATCCTGTCAGCGCGACCGCCTCAGACCAAGCTGACGATGATCAGGGTACGGCTGCAACCGCGGTTGAGCAGAGCCTGGCGGTGGCCAATGCCGCGCTCGATCAAGCGGAACGCGCGGCCGATCAAGAGTTCAGCGTTGAAGACACCGAACCCGCTGCCGATGAACCCGACGCCGGTTGGCCAGATCTTGATGAATTTGAAGCTGAACAGCCAAGCTCACATACAGCAGCTGAGCTCTCAGAGGCCGGCGATGATGGTGTCCATGCCGCCCGGCCATTGCCCGCAGAATCGGTTGATACTGTTGAGATTAATCAGGACGATGGCTTGCAGTTCGACGATTCGGCACTGGCGGACGGGTGGGCCTTTGAAATCGACGAACAACAAGCGCAAGCGGCGAAAACGGACATCAATGAACTTGCTGCGGGCATGGATCCGGTGTTGTTCCAGATTTACTACGATGAGAGCATCGGGCACCTGCAGCTCGTCAACGAATTACTCACCGCTCATAAAGAGAACGCCCAGCCGCTGACTGCCAGCAAGGATCTGGTGCGTGCGTTTCACACGCTTTATGGCAGCGCACGCACGGCTGAAATTGATCAAATCGCAGAACTGTGTGGAGCAGTCGAGAAATACATAAAGATCAGGCAGGAAGGCCGGGATTTATCCATCGATGACGCGGTCGTGCAGCTGTTTGAGGAGGTTGCGCAAACCGTCCGCTCGATGCTGGAGCAGATCAAGTCGGGGCAGATGCCTGCTGCGGACAAAGCACTAGCGGAGCGTATCAACAGGGCAGTGCAGATCGAGTTGCAGCATCAGTTGCAACACTCCTCGCACGAAAGTGGTGTCCAAAGTGAACCGGAAATTCAGCAGGATCATGATCAAGCAGCGGACGCGTCTGCTGTCGAAGCGTTCGAATCAGTGGCTGCAGACGCTGTGGATCTGGAACCGCCGACCGATGGTGCCGAAATGCCTGTTGAGGCCCCGGTTGAAGAGCCTGTCGTCGAGCCCGTTGCCGAGTTAGCGGTCCGCACGACAACAGAGATTGCGTATGGTGATATTGACAGCGATCTGATTGATATCTTTATCGAAGAAGCCGACGAGCTGATCGAAAATTGTGAAGAACTGCTGCAGAAATTGACTGGCAATCCTGATGATGAGGAGAGCACTCACCAATTGCAGCGCTATATGCACACCCTGAAGGGCGGTGCGCGTATGGCGGAACTCGCGCCTGTCGGTGATCTGACTCACCTGCTTGAATCTCTCGTCATCAAGGTGGCAGACAAACAGGTCGAGGCCAACAGGCTGCTGTTCGATACGCTGAATGCTTCGGTGGACCGCCTCGCAGAGATGCTGAAAAACGTGAAAGACCGGGCGCCGGTCGATACTGCGAGTGACATCATCGCTCAGGTCGAAGCATTGATGAGCGGACGGGTACTCGAGAAGCGTTCGATCGAACGCTATGACCTCGAGCTCGATGATCTCAAGGAGCCGGCGGCCAACGACCAGGTAGGTTCGAAAGAGGCACCCCCGGGCGTTATCGAGCAATCCAAGTCAGATCAGCCTGGGCCTAACCTGGGTCGTCGCGCGACCGACAAAATCGACAGGCCGCAATGGGGCGAGCGCGCGACGGACACCAATTATCGTGATGCCCAGGATCAGATTCGGGTCCGTGCAGACCTGCTCAACGAGCTCGTCAACTCCGCTGGTGAGGTCAATATCTACCATGCTCGCATGGGCAAACAGATGAGCGACATAGGCTTCAACCTGAACGAACTCGAATCGACCGTCGTGCGTCTGAAACAACAGCTGCGAAATCTGGAAATTGAAACCGAAATACAGATTCGCTCTTCGTTCGAGAAGGAATCCAACCAGTATGATGAAGACTTCGATCCATTGGAAATGGACCGATACTCGACCATGCAGCAGCTTTCCCGAAGTCTGACCGAGACAGCCGGCGACGTCGAGAGTATCCGAGAGATTCTGAGTGAAATTGTGCGTGATTCTGAAACCTTGCTGTTGCAGGAGTCGCGTGTCAGCACGGAATTGCAGGAAGGCCTGATGCGCACACGCATGGTGCGTTTTGGTGGGCTATCAACGCGTCTGCGCAGAATCATTCGCCAGACTGCGCGGGAACTGGGCAAAGAAGTCGAACTTGAAATCATCGGCGACAGCAATGAGCTGGACCGTACCATTCTGGATCGAATCGTTGCACCCTTGGAGCACATGTTGCGCAACGCGGTCGCGCATGGCATCGAAGCGCCGGACAAGCGAATCGCGGCAGGAAAACCGGAAATTGGAAAAATCACGATCGTTGTGGATCGTCAGGGTGGAGACGTCATGATGGTGGTCAAGGACGACGGCTCGGGCATCAATGCAGGCGCGATCCGCATGAAGGCGGTGCAGCAAGGCCTGCTCGATGCAGACAGCAAAGTCAGTGACCGTGAGGTTCTGCAGCTCATTCTCAAATCGGGGTTTAGTACTGCGGAAAAGGTATCCCAGGTTGCTGGCCGCGGTGTCGGCATGGACGTCGTCGATGCTGAACTCAAACAGCTCGGCGGCGTGCTGGAAATCGACACTTTTCCGGGAAAAGGCACCGAATTCACGATCCGTCTACCACTGACCCTGGCGATCAATCAGGCGTTGCTGGTGAGCGCAGCCGAGGACATTTACGCCATACCTTTAGCGAGTATCGAAGGCGTGGTACGTGTGACCGGAGCCGAGTTGCAGCGGTTCTACGAAAGTGACCAGCAACGCTACTCGTTCAATGGCGTTGAATATGAACTGAAGCACCTCGGACAGCTGCTCAGCGGCCAGAGGCCTAACTACAGCGAATATTACGGGCTTTTCCCGGTGCTGCTTGCCCAGGTTGGTAACTACCATTATGCGTTGCACGTCGATGAGCTGGTAGGCCGGCGTGAAGTCGTCGTCAAGCCGGTCGGTCACCAGCTCGGCAGCGTTAGAGGTATTACCGGTGCGACTATTCTCGCGGATGGCCGTGTGGTGTTGATCATTGAACTGGCTGCCCTGGTCGTGACCGAAAATCTGATCCGGGATGCGGAACAGGTCGAGGCGGAAGTCGAAACGGTTGCTGAGCAGAAATCCGAAGAGAGAACCATCATGGTAGTGGATGATTCGATCACGATTCGCAAGGTCACCGCTCGTATGCTCGAACGAAATGGGATCACTGTTCTGCTCGCAAAAGATGGCATCGATGCGACCAATCAGCTTCTCGAAACCAAGCCGGATCTGATGTTGCTGGATATCGAGATGCCCAGAATGGATGGTTTTGAACTGGCCTCGTACATCCGCAATGACGAGCGTCTGAAGGATCTTCCTATCATCATGATCACGTCCCGAACGGGCGAAAAACACAAGGAAAAAGCGATGGAAATCGGCGTCAACGAATATCTGGGCAAACCTTATCAGGAAGAAGAACTGTTGAAAAATATCAATAACATATTGCAGGCATAGTGATCGTGGAACAGAGCAATCGGTTGATAAAAAGTATCATTCTGACGCTGAAAAACAAACTGGTGGTGGTTCCGAACGCCGCGGTCGCAGAGATTATCTCTGTACAGGAGGTGCGTCAACCGGATAACTCGCCGCGATGGCTGCTGGGTAAAGCCCGTTGGCGTGGCGTCGAGTTGCCGGTGGTTTCCTATGAGGCTGCAGCTGGCGATCAGGCTCAAGCGGTCAATCTGAACACACAGGTCGCCGTGATCTATTCGGCCAGCGAGGACGAGGAGCCGGAGTATCCGTACATCGGATTGGCGATGCACGGTGTGCCCCATGTCAGTACTTTCTCTCGCGACCAGGTCAAACCCGACGATTACGACACGGAGCAGCATCCAATGATCGCAAAGAAAGTAAGAATCAACGGAGCAGCAGCCGGAATTCTCGATATCAGAGCGATCGAGCAAATGCTGCTACAGGCCGCAATATGAGCCGACTTTGGCAACGGCGGACCTCTAACAAAGACATTCGCACTGTTTGGTGTTTACGAGCATACGCCGTGTCAATCCACCGTTAGTGGAGTTGTTACGCAATTCGTTGGTAGATTCTTTTTTTTTGTCCGCGGATGAACGCAGATTAACGCGTATGTTTTGTTGTTGCTACGCCAGCGTGTTCCTAAAACCAGATATGACAAACCGTAACCGCACGGTAGCCCTTTAAACGATTCAACGGATGATGCGTCCGCCTGGTGAGAAATGCGGGCTAAGCGTTGACAAAATCTCTGCGTTTATCGGTGTTCATCTGTGGATCAACTAAAATGAGCATGTTGCGTCGTACGTATCGATGCCAGTCTAGCGAATTCGATCGCTAGGATGGTACGCACGACCGATGCGGCTTATTTCACCAGCGAATTACGCAACACAGATAGCAATGATGCTATTAATTAGGTGAGTCGCATTAGGGTTAGCCCATATCGCCCCACAAGGCCTGTAGAACAGATATAAAAGCTGGACCTGCCGTTTCAGTGCGCAGTATTCGAGGTCCGAATGAAATCCTGGTGAAGCCCGCCCGACATGCCGTTTCGATCTCCTGTTGAGTCAGGCCGCCTTCCGGCCCGCACAGCACGGCTACCTGCCTGGGCTGTTGTGAAATGGTCCTGATACTGTCGGCAGCGGTCGGATCGAGCACCAGTCTGCTCGGACTGGCAGCACGGATTATGGCTGCATCGAGTGATACCGGCTCGTGCAGCTGGGGCAGTCGGTTTCTCCCGCTTTGTTCGCACGCACTGATGATGATTTGTTGCCAGCGATCGTGTTTTCTCCTGATGCGGTCTTGTCCGACACTGTGGGATCGCTCACAGATCACCGGATAGATCGCGCTCGTGCCCAGTTCGGTTACTTTCTGGATGGTGCTGTCCATATGGTCGCTACGGGAAATACCCTGAAGCAGTACCAGTTGCAGCGGTGATTCGCGGTTCGCGCCGGTGTATTCATTGATACCAACGCTGACTGCCCTGGGATTCTGATCCAGCAGAACAGCGGCGTACTCGCCACCGCCACCATTGAAAACGGTCAAGGGCGTGCCTTGTCGACAACGTAACACACGAATCAAGTGATTCGACGCATTCGGCGACAACGTGATTGTCTTACCGGGATTGATGTCGCCGGCGTAGTAGATTCGGGTGATGCGCAATGTCGCCAGACCTGACTTCGTCTGTTGAATCAGAATTGTATCGGCGGTTCGGTGTTGGCGTAGACAATCAGATACGCAGTCTGTGCCAGATTTCGGTCGTCGCTTTGGATTGGTTCAGCGTGTAAAAATGCAATCCTGGCGCACCTTGCTCGAGCAAGCGTGAACACAAGCTGGTCACGACCTCTATGCCGAATGCAAACAGACTGTCGTTATCATCCTGATAGGCTTCCAGTTGCTTGCGGATCCAGCGTGGTATTTCGGCACCGCAGTTGTCCGAAAATCGCACCAGGCCCTGGAAATTGGTTATCGGCATCACGCCAGGCACGACCGGCACATCGAGATTCGCTTTCTCGCAGTTGTCCATGAAATGCAGATACGCGTCGAGATTGTAAAAATACTGGGTGATAGCTGAGTCGGCACCGGCCTGGACTTTGCGCTTGAAATACTCGAAATCGGACTGGGGTGTGTGAGACTCGGGGTGATACTCGGGATAGGCTGCGACCTCGATCTGAAAATGTCCACCGGTTTCGGCGCGAATAAATTCGACCAGCTCGCTGGCGTGTTTGAAGTCGTTCGCAGTCGAACTCTGCTCGGGCATGTCACCTCGCAGGGTGACCAGTCGGGTCACGCCGCTGGCGATATAATGATCGAGCATTTGCCTGATTTGCTGGCGGCTCGAACCAATACAGGAGATATGCGGCGCTACCGGCGTATTGTGTTGACTGAGTTGATCAACGGTCTCGACGGTGCGGTCGCGGCTGGATCCGCCAGCGCCGAAGGTGACCGAATAGAACGCGGGCTGTATAACTTGATCGAGGTGATCACGGGCCTGCAAAAGTTTTTTCATGCCGGCGTCGGTCTTGGGTGGAAAAAATTCACAGCTGTAGATATTGCTGGCGTCCGAGGTAGTTATCATCGCGGTCAGAGGTTCGTGATGGCTATACGGGGTGCCACATAGGTGGCACCCCGAAACGGTGGTTAGTAACGGTAATGCTCGGGCTTGTACGGTCCTTCTGCCGGCACATTGATGTATTCAGCCTGTTGCTGGCTCAGTTTTGTCAGTGAAGCGCCGATCTTCTTCAGGTGCAGGCGTGCGACTTTCTCATCCAAAATTTTCGGCAATACATAAACCTTGTTCTGGTATTCATCACCGTTGGTGAAAAACTCGATCTGAGCCATGATCTGATTGGTGAACGATGCCGACATCACGAAACTCGGGTGGCCGGTAGCACAACCAAGGTTGACCAGGCGGCCCTTCGCGAGAACGATAATACGTTTGCCGTCAGGAAAGATCACATGGTCAACCTGGGGTTTGATTTCCTCCCACTGGTACTTTTCCAGCGACGCAATATCAATTTCGGAGTCGAAATGACCGATGTTGGATACGATAGCCTCGTTTTTCATCGCAGCCATATGATCGTGAGTGATCACGTTTATGTTGCCGGTCGTGGTCACAAAAATATCGCCTTGGCTGGCCACCTGATCCATGTCGACGACGCGATACCCTTCCATCGTTGCCTGCAGCGCACAAATTGGATCGATCTCGGTTACCCAGACGGTCGCGCCCATTCCGCGAAAAGCCTGTGCGCACCCTTTGCCGACGTCGCCGTAACCCAGTACAACGCAAATTTTCCCAGCAATCATCACGTCGGTTGCACGCTTGATGCCGTCGATGAGTGATTCACGGCAACCGTAGAGATTGTCGAACTTCGATTTGGTGACCGAGTCGTTGACGTTCATTGCTGGAAACAGCAGATCACCGCTCTCTTGCATTTGGTAAAGACGGTGTACGCCGGTCGTTGTTTCCTCGGTGACGCCTTTGATGCTGTCAGCGATTCGACGCCATTTGTCAGAACCGTCGGTGATCGTGCGCCTGAGCAGGTTCAAAATCGCTTTCCATTCCTCGTTGTCGTCGTCCTCGGCCTCCGGAACGGTGCCAGTTTTCTCGAATTCCGCACCCTTGTGCACCAGAAGCGTGGCATCACCACCATCGTCGAGAATCATGTTCGGTGTACCACCGTCTGGCCACGTCAGCGCCTGTTCGGTGCACCACCAATATTCCTCTATGGTCTCGCCTTTCCAGGCGAAAACCGGAATCCCTTGTGCAGCGATCGCGGCCGCTGCATGATCCTGGGTCGAATAGATGTTGCACGATGCCCAGCGCACCTGCGCCCCCAGAGCCACCAGGGATTCGATCAGTACGGCAGTTTGAATGGTCATGTGCAGGCTGCCGGTGATCCGGGCACCCAGGAGTGGCTTTTGGTCAGCGTATTCTTCGCGCAGTGCCATCAACCCGGGCATTTCGGTTTCGGCAATGGTGATTTCTTTGCGGCCCCATTCGGCCAGGGAAAGGTCGGCGACCTTGTAATCGGAAAAGTTACTCTCGATAACTGCACTCATATCTCATCTCCTAAGCGGTGTTAAGAAATGAGCGCCGTTATTGCTTTCTGAGCCTGACCTGACCGCTTGTAGATAGGGTCAGGCTGCAACGCTCCTCAGAACATATTGAAGTATAGCCTAATCTCGATCCGTTTTGTACCGGGAGAACCTCGCTTCACAGGCCGGCGGCATCTTTGAGTGCTGCGGCCTTGTCGGTCTTCTCCCAGGTAAATTCCGGTTCCTCGCGCCCGAAATGACCGTATGCCGCGGTCGCCTGATAGATCGGGCGCAACAAATCGAGCATCTCGATCAGACCTCTGGGTTTGAGATTGAAGTGATCGCGAATAAGTTCAACAATTCTGTCATCCTCGATCTTGCCGCTGCCGAAGGTTTGCACGGAAATCGAGGTTGGTTCGGCAACACCGATGGCATAGGAAACCTGGATCTCACACTTGTCTGCCAGGCCCGCAGCGACGATATTCTTGGCCACGTAACGCCCGGCGTAGGCGGCAGAACGGTCAACTTTCGAGGGGTCTTTGCCAGAAAAGGCGCCGCCGCCATGCCGTGCCATGCCGCCATAGGTATCCACAATGATTTTTCGTCCGGTCAGGCCACAGTCGCCGACGGGCCCGCCGATCACGAACTTGCCGGTTGGATTGATATGTATGCGTTCCTGTGGGCATTGATCCAACCATTCAGCCGGCAGGACCGGCTTGATGATTTCATCCATGACGGCTTCACGCAGATTCTTGTATTCGATTCCTGGGTCGTGCTGCGTTGACAGCACCACAGCGTCGATGCCGACAGGTTTGCCGGCCTTGTACCTGAAGGTGACCTGGCTCTTGGCATCCGGGCGTAACCACGGTAGCGTACCATTTTTGCGCATTTCGGCTTGACGCTTGACCAGTCGATGCGCGTAAGTGATTGGGGCGGGCATCAACACGTCAGTTTCATTGCAGGCATAACCAAACATCAATCCCTGATCGCCGGCACCCTGTTCGTGTTGATCTGATTCGTCAACGCCCATCGCGATGTCAGCAGATTGTTTGTCGATGGAGGTGAGCACCGCGCACGATTCCCAGTCGAAACCCATGTCTGAATGGTTGTAACCGATGCCTTTGACGGTTTCTCGGACGACTTCCTGCATATCGACCCAGGCTTCCGTCGTGATCTCGCCGGATATGATAACCATACCGGTGTTGACCATGGTTTCGCAGGCTACACGAGCACGAGTGTCCTGTTTGAAAATTGCGTCAAGAACAGCATCCGAAATTTGGTCGGCAACCTTGTCTGGGTGCCCTTCGGAAACTGATTCGGATGTGAAAAGATGTTCGCTCATTGTAATACCTGCTTGTGGCCTTGTTTTGGGCAAATAAAAAACCCGTCTAAGCACAGCTCAAGACGGGTTTGCGATATTATTCTATCGGAACTCGCTTTAGCTGCATTTCTTGAGCGCCCGCAATCTGAGTCAAATTGGCGCTTTGGAAGGAGAATTATGCAGTAATTTTACGGCTTGTCAACTTGAGCTTTCTTTAACGCAAAGACGCGGAGGCGCAGAGACCGCAGAGGTTGAACTTGTTATTCGTAGGAGCGACTTCAGTCGCGAATTGCGGGCGTTCGCGACTGAAGTCGTCCTACCCACAATCAGTGGATGGCTACCAAAGGCCTGAATTCACCAGGTAATCATGAGCATCGGCTCAGTTGCCGCGATCGAAAAAGAGCAGATCATGCACGAAAGACAAAAACAAGAATGCCTTTGCGTCCTCTGCGCCTTAGCGTCTTTGCGTTGAGAACAGCCGCCAAATCATCAGGCTTTCAACCGTTAGCGCGACAGTAACGATTTGTATTCCTCGAGCTCGCTCTCACTCAAGCCTCCCCGTTCCAGCTTGTGCTCGAGTATTTCAAAGCGGGCGCGCTGATGTTTCTCTATTAGCCGCTGCACCGCATCGCTGAATACCTTCGCTTGCCCGGATCTCTCTTCAGTGCCGTAGACATTTCTCAGGAGCAGCTTCTCCAATATTTCGAATTCTTCCTGATCGCGCCAGCGTTCCATCACCGCCGCGGGGGGAATGCCGGGATTTTTTTTCACTGTCTGGTAGAGTTCGTAGAGCAGGGCATATCCCGGCAAACTTGAGGTCGCAAAAAAGTCGGGAATTTCACGGGCTTCAGCCACGGCGGGATACTGCAGCAGCAACGCAATCGCATCGCGCAATGCATTTTGTCGAATTTGTCGCTTGTCGGGGATGAAGGTTGCCTTGGGTCGCGGCGCGTCTTGCGTATCGGCTCCGGGTTGTTCATCGTTCAGCTTCGACGCGCTGATACCGACCAGCTGTGCCAGGCGCTCATACATCAGATCGCTGAATACGCTCGCAGGAATCTTTGCGAGTAATGGTTTCGCAGCGTTGGCAAGTCGTGCCTTTCCGTCTACCGAATTGGTGTCGATTTCGGTTTTCAGCTTGTCGAACAAGTACTCCGACAAAGGCAAGGCATTATTCAGGCGTGTTGCAAAGGCTTCGCTGCCTTCTTTGCGCACCAGCGAATCGGGATCCTCGCCGTCGGGCAGGAAAAGAAATCGAGCTTCCAGGCCATCGCGTAACACTGGCAGCGCGTTCTCGAGTGCGCGCCATGCGGCCTGGTGGCCGGCAGCGTCGCCGTCATAGCAGAAAATGAGTTCGCTGACTGAACGAAACAGTCTTTGAATCTGTTCTCGGGTTGTCGCAGTGCCGAGCGAGGCGACCGCATATTCGATACCACTTTGCGCCAATGCCACGACATCCATGTAACCTTCGACGACGACGATACGTTTGAGGTTTCTGACAGCGCGTCGCGCCTCAAAAAAGCCGTAGAGCTCGTCGCCTTTGTGAAAAATCGGCGTCTCTGGTGAATTCAGGTATTTCGGCTCGCCACTGTCGATGATACGGCCACCAAAGGCGATCGTGTGGCCGCGCCGATCGAGGATCGGAAACATGATGCGATCGCGAAAGCGGTCATAACGTTTCGTTGCGGACTTCTCTACGACCATACCGGTCGTTTTCAGCTGTTTGATGTTGCCAGGGTTGTCACCGAGTTTATCGAGCAGGAAACTCCAGCTGTCAGGGGCATAGCCCAGCCGATAACGTTTAGCGATTTCCCCGCTGAGACCGCGCTGCTTCAGGTAATCGATGGCTTTGTTCGATTGGCGTAATTGCTGCTGATACAAACGCGATGCCTGTTCGAGCAGCTCGAAAAGCGGCTGTTTCTGATCCTTGATCGAGCCGACCCGATTCAGCCTCTGCTCATGGGGTACTTCGAGATGGTATTCGGCTGCCAGTGTTTCGACCGCATCGACAAAATCGAGATGCTCATAGTCCATCAGAAAGCCGATCACGCTGCCGTGCGCGCCGCAGCCAAAACAATGGTAGAACTGTTTGGTCTCGCTGACAGTAAACGAGGGCGTTTTCTCATTATGGAACGGACAGCATGCGGTATACTCGCGGCCCTTTTTCTTCAACGGCAACCGGGCATTGATGATTTCGACGATATCACTGCGCGCAATCAGTTCATCAATGAATGATTGTGGAATTCTGCCGGCCATCGATGGGTTACGCCTGGTGAGAAATGCGGGTTAGGGTATTAGGTTGACAAACGAGAGCTGTCTCGGGTTGAAGATACGTTCGTACTCCACAATCGCATAGCGGTCTGTCATCCCCGCGATATAGTCTGCGACACCACGTGCAACGCCCTCGTCACCACTTTCGCCCTGTAAGATCAGGCATTGTTCGCGCGCTTCGGGGGGGAGTATTTTGGTGTCATTTATGAAAGCGTCAAACAGTGCGGTGAGAATATCGTAGGCTTTTCTGCTCATGCGGTGGACACGGTAATGCTGATACAGGTTATGCCGCAGGAACTGTTTGAGCTCCAGAATCAGAGCTGTCATTTCTTCGCTGAACGACATCAACGGTTTCGGCTGATTGCGAACGCCGTCCAGGCTCTGCGGATTGGCTGCTGTAATGTTGGCGCGGCTGGTATCGATCAGGTCGACCACCATCACATTGACCATGCGACGGATGATTTCGTGGATCATTCTGCGCTTGTTGATCATATGATATTGATCGACCACTTTGTCATACTGGTTGCGAAACAGCTTGATTCCGAGCAGATCATCGAAATCGATCAGACCGTAGCGCAGGCCGTCATCGATATCGTGGTTACTGTAGGCGGTCTCGTCTGAAAGGTCGACCAGCTGTGCTTCCAGGCTGGGCTGGGTGTTGTCGATAAACCTCTGTGCAACGTCGCCAAGCTGACGCGCAGCCTTGGCTGAGCAGTGTTTCAGAATGCCTTCGCGTGTTTCAAACATCAGATTCAGACCGTCAAAATCGGCATACTTCGTTTCCAGCTTGTCGACAACACGGAGTGACTGCTGGTTATGCTCAAAGCCGCCGTAGGCCTTCATGCACTGGTTCAGCGCGGTTTGTCCTGCGTGACCGAAAGGCGTATGGCCGAGATCGTGCGACAGCGCGATGGCCTCGGCAAGGTCTTCATGCAATTTCAGCTCACGGGCGATGCTGCGGGCGATTTGCGCGACTTCGAGTGAATGGGTCAGGCGCGTACGAAACAGGTCGCCCTCATGATTGACAAAGACCTGGGTCTTGTATTCCAGTCGCCGAAACGCGGCAGAGTGGATGATTCTGTCACGATCACGTTGGTACTGATTGCGGTATATCGGGCGGTCTTCCGGGTAGGCACGACCCCTGGTATTGTGGTCTGAACAGGCAAAGATGGCGAGGTCTCGCATATGATTTTTCAGGTTGGAATCAGGCCTCATAACTGGCACGTATCGAATCGACCAGCTGTTCCGGTTTGTAGTCGTCGGTGATAACAGCGTGGCCGATTGCGTTGAGCAAAACCAGGCGCAATACACCGTCCATGACTTTCTTGTCGACGGCCATCAGCTCAAGAAAGCGTTCGACGCTGAGTTCGCGTGGTGCGTTGACTGGCAATCCAGCCTGCGCGATCATGCCCTTGATCCGGTCGGCGTCATCGCTATCCAGCCAGCCCAGCTTTTTGGACATGATGGCCGCCATGCACATGCCAGCTGCAACCGCTTCACCGTGCAGCCAGCAGCCATAGCCCAGACCGGCTTCGATCGCATGGCCGAAGGTGTGACCAAGATTGAGCAAGGCACGCTGGCCGCTCTCTTTTTCATCGGCTGCAACCACTTCAGCCTTATTGCGGCATGAGACTTCGATTGCATGGGCGAGCGCATCGGCCTCGCGTGCGACGAGTCGCGCTATGTTCTCTGAGAGCCAGTCGAAGAACAAGCGGTCCCTTATCAGCCCGTATTTGATGACTTCGGCAATTCCCGCGCTGAGTTCGCGATCGGGCAGTGTGTCGAGCGTTGCAGTATCGGCGATCACTGCTCTCGGCTGATAGAAAGCACCGATCATGTTTTTGCCGAGTGGGTGGTTGACGGCAGTCTTACCCCCGACAGACGAATCCACCTGAGCAAGCAGCGTTGTCGGTATCTGGACCAGATGAACGCCTCGCTGATAACTGGCGGCAGCAAAACCGGCCATATCACCGATAACGCCACCGCCGAGTGCGATTATTGTCGTGTTACGATCAAGTTGGTTCCTCAGCAGAACGTCGTAAATTGTGTTCAGGGTCTGAAGGTTTTTGTATTCCTCGCCATCGGGCAGAATGCAATGCTCAACCCGTTTGCCGGACAACATCGTCAGGGTTTTGTCGAGATAAAGCGGGGCCACGGTCTCGTTGCTGACGACGAGTACGTTTTTGCCGGGAATGTGTGGCAGCAGGAGCCCATCGCGACCGAGCAGGCCTTTGCCGATGTAAATCGGATAGCTGCGTTCTCCCAGGTCGACGGTCAGGGTGATCATGCTTTCGTGTGATCGGCTTTGCGATGGTTGTTCACGCAGCCAATAATAGCTTTAATCACGCCGCGTATCGAGCTTTTGCCGGTGTCAACGACGTAGTCAGCGGTCTGGCGGTAGAGCGGGTCACGTTGCTGCATCAAACTTGTCAATACGACTTCGGGGCTTTCTTCGCCGTGCAGCAGCGGCCTGTTTCTGTCCTTGCGCGTTCGCTCGAGCAGGCGTTCCAGGTCGGTGTACAGATAGAAAGTGGTACCGCGTTCCGTCAGGCATTTTCGGTTGGTTTTTCGCAGCACGGCACCGCCGCCGGTTGCAAGCACGATATTATTCATGCTGGTCAGTGCCTCGATGGCGGCCTGTTCTCGTTTGCGAAAACCCTCCTCGCCCTCCAGATCAAAAATCAACGGAATGTTGGCGCCCGTTTGCTCCTCTATGAAGCGATCACTGTCGAAAAACGGCATGTTTAATTCCCGCGCCAGCAGTCGGCCAATCGTGGTCTTACCGGCACCCATGGGTCCGATCAGAAATATGTTGTTGTGCTGTGGCATACCGAAAAGATTATTTCAGCGGATTGAACGCTACATTATATAGCGAGTGCAGACGAAATGCCCCGCCGGTTCGGAACCGGCGGGGCATTGTTGCAGGCTTGGTCGAGATTAAGGTGTTGTTTCTGCGGGGCCGTCTATTTTTAGAACGATGTCATCCCAGACTACAATCGATGACCTGACTCCGCACAAGGTGGAATGCGTGCAACCCGTGCCGTTGAAAAAGCCGTCGGCCATATCGTGCTGGCCATTGACGCCGCTCGGATCATTCGTACTGACGACGTCGATGATCGTATCCCCGGCCGAGAAGATGTCGTCGCCGTTGGCATCGACATAGGGCTCCTCGAGGTCTTCAAAA
>JARFQK010000127.1 GCA_029287815.1 Gammaproteobacteria bacterium | reverse complement strand
GTCAGTATTATTTTCGATGGCTCGCAAGCCGCGCAACGGGCACTTGCCGTTGCGAGCCGCATAGCCAGGGCCGGCGGACAACCGTTAAACGTTTTCCTGATGGCAGCGAACGCCGATGAACTCACCTCGCTACGCGCACAGAGCAGGGCATTGGCCGGCCCCATTACACTGCGCTTGCATGAACACGTTAATCCGGATTTCAACGAAATTCTTGCCGCAGTACGCAGTGAGCGCACCGGCATACTGTTACTGGGCATGAACGAGCAATTGATTTCGCCCGAGTCTGTTGATCTACTTCGCAAGCGCCTGGGGTGTCCGGCGGTATTGGTCAAATAATCGGGGTAGAATACAAACCCTGTGGTGGGCTGAAACCTGAGTCACGTGAATCAATATAAGGAAAAGCCATGGCTATCATCGGCATAGATCTAGGCACGTCCAATTCCGCTGCTGCTGTGCTCCGCGGCGGTCGCCCGGTCATCATACCCAGCGCCGAAGGTATCAGCCTCGGTGGCAAGGCTTTTCCCAGTTACGTTGCGATCACGGCAGACGGCCAGACACTCATTGGCGAGTCGGCGCGTCGCCAGGCCACGGCGAACCCGGAGGGAACGGCGACGGGGTTCAAACGCAAAATGGGCCAGCGGGAAAAAATCCGCCTGCGCGACCGTGAGTTCACGCCGGAACAGCTTTCTTCCTTTTTGCTGCAGAAGATCAAGCGTGACGCAGAGGCTTTTCTCGGCGAATCCCTGGAAAAGGCTGTGGTGACAGTACCCGCCTATTTTGACGACAATCAACGCAGTGCCACCAAGGATGCCTGCCGGATTGCAGGCATCGAAGTGGCACGTCTGGTCAATGAGCCGACCGCGGCCTCGCTGGCTTACGGTCTGGACCGTAGCGGTGAAGAGTTACGCATTGTGGTCGTCGACTTCGGTGGCGGCACCCTGGACGTCACCATCATGGAATTTGGCAAAGGCGTTTTCGAGGTGAAGGCCACCAGCGGTGATACCCGGCTTGGTGGCACGGATATGGACCAGAAATTGCTCGACTATCTGCTGGAACGCTTCAAAAACGAAACGGGAGCGGATCTGACGAATGACGCCAGGGCCATGGCACGCCTTCGCGAAGCGACTGAGGTCGCCAAGATCGAACTATCCACCACCACCACCACGCACATCAGTCTGCCCTATATCACAGCCGTCGGTGGTGAGCCGAGACACCTTGAACTGGATCTCACCCGGACCGAACTGGAACGCCAGGTGCGCGAAGTGATCGAGCGCTGTCGTGCCCCCGTGGAACAGGCGTTCAGCGACGCCGGCGTGAATCTAAAAGAGATCGATCGCATTGTGTTTGTGGGTGGGCCGACGCGTATGCCCGCGGTGCGTGCCTTTTTCGAAGACATGTTCGGGCGCAAAGCCGAAATGGGCGTCGATCCCATGGAATGCGTGGCAAGTGGCGCGGCCATCCAGGCCGGAGTGTTGAGCGGTGAAGTCGGTGACATCGTGCTGGTCGACGTCACACCCTTGACGCTGGGTGTTGAGACCCTGGGCGGGGTCGCAACGGCCTTGATTGCACGCAATGCACCGATTCCGGTCAAGCATTCCGAGATATTTACCACTGCCGCCGATATGCAGACCGCGGTCACCATTCACGTTTACCAGGGTGAACGGCCCATGGCCAGTGACAATACCAGTCTCGGCGAGTTCAACCTGGACGGTATTCCACCGGCGCCGCGCGGGGTACCCAAGATCGACGTGACCTTCGACATAGACGCCAATGGCATCCTCAACGTCACCGCCGAAGACCAGGCCTCGGGCCGATCGCAGTCGATCACCATTAGCGGGTCAACACGTCTGCCGGAGGACGAAAAGCAACGCATGGTCAAGGAGGCCGAACAATTCGCGGAACAGGACAAGCAGCGCCGTGAACAGGCGGACAGGCTCAACGAGGCCGACTCCATCTGTTACCAGGGTGAGAGAATGCTGGCGGATTTCGCTGACAAGCTCAACGACGAAATGAAACAAAGGATAGAGCAGGGAATACGTGAGACCCGCGAGGCACTCACCAAAGCGGATGCGGATCTGGCTAAACAACGCGCGGACGCGCTAGCCGACCTGCTGAAAGAAGCCGGTACGGTTATCTATGCGCAGACGCCGGGAGCCACGGGGCCCTATAAACATGTCAAGACAGAGAGCGGGCAGTCTTCGCGTGAGGCGCGACCCTCAGGATCCGGTCCGAGGGGACGCGTCGTTGACGCAGACTACGAAGAGACACCCTGATTCCTCATAGCATGGCCAACACACAGCGCGATTATTACCAAGTTCTTGGCATTGCCCGTGATGCCGATGGCAAGGCCATTAAAGAAGCCTTTCGCGATCTGGCGATGAAATACCATCCCGACCGCAACAAGGCGCCGGATGCGGAAGAAAAATTCAAGGAAATTGCTGAGGCCTATGCGGTGCTCTCCGACCCCAAAAAGCGGGCACAATATGATCGCCGTGGTTTCGCCGGTGTTGCCGATTTCAGCCCCGAAGACCTGTTCGGAGGTATCGATTTCGGTGACATCTTCACTGGCATGGGCTTCGGCTTTGATGTCGGCGGTGGCGGGGTCTTCGATCGCCTGTTTCGCCAACAACGCCAGGGACCGGCGCACGGCCAGGATCTCGAAGTCAGTCTGGTCGTCCCCCTGGAACGCATCAACAGCGGTGGCGATGAGACTGTCCGCTTTACCCGCGCGGTCACCTGTCCGACCTGCTCCGGGAACGGCGCCAAACCCGGTACAAAACCGCGCAGCTGTGAAAGCTGTGGCGGCAGCGGACGCCGCGTCATCACGCGCGACCAAAAACAGGACAAGGGCAATATCCACTTTCAGCAGATTACCGTGTGCCCTGACTGCCAGGGTCGGGGCAGTTTTATCGACCATCCCTGCAGCGAATGTCAGGGCAGCGGACAGCTTGAAAAAAAGGAATCACTCAAGGTGCATATTCCTGCGGGTCTGGAGGAAGCGACGCCCTTGCGTATCAGGGAACACGGTATGCCGAGCAACCAGGCAGGTGGTCTGCCCGGCGACCTGTACGTGGTCGTGAGCAGCGCCCCGGATTCGCGCTTCGAACGTGTTGGCGCCGACCTGTGGCGGCGCGAGACAGTCGAGATTGCCGATGCGGTACTCGGTACCAGGCTGAAAGTCCCGACACTGAAGGGCGAAGTGAACGTCAAAGTTCCGCCCGGCACCCAGCCGGACGAGGTGCTGCGTCTGCGTGGCAAGGGCCTGCAGCAGTTTGGCGGGGGTGGGCATGGCGACCTGAATCTGCGCATTCAGGTACGAATTCCGGAAAAGCTTTCAGATGAGGAGCGCACACTCTACCAACAACTGCGTTCGTTGAGTCAGACCGTCAAAAAAAAGCGTTGGTGGAAATAGTACTGGACAAATGCTTTATACCGACTATTGTTAGCCGTTGATATTGCCAGCCTGCCAGGTTGGCCATCGAGCAATGCGTATTTGGGTGGTCGGCTGTTTTATCATTGCTTGGACGCCATGCGGGAAAGCGGCTCCGGTATTCATTTTGAACACAGACAGACTTACCTAACACTTTAAATTCTGGAGGAAAATACATGGCTAAAGAAGAGAAAGAACAAAGCAAACAGGAAGTGCAAAAGGTTGAACCCGCGCGTACTCTGAGTCCGTTTGAGGAAATGGAGCGGATGTTTGAAGGTTATTTCCCGCGTGGCTGGATGCATCCTTTTCGCTGGGAGCGGCCGTCCTGGGGAGAACTGGCGGCGCCATTCGAGGGCAAAATGCCACGCGTGGATATTGTTGACCGCGACAATGAACTGGTCGTCAAGGCGGAGTTGCCGGGTGTCGACAAGAAAGACCTCGATATTTCCATGACGGATAACACAGTCACCATCAAGGGCAGCACCAGCCATGAAGAGAAAGAAGAGAAGGGTGATTACTACCGTTCCGAGATGTCGCGCGGCAGCTATTCGCGCACCCTGGCCCTGCCCTCGGACGTTGAAGCGGATAAGGCCAAGGCGAAATTCAAGGACGGTGTGCTTGAGTTAACTCTGCCAAAACTGAAAAAGGCCAAACGCCGCTCTGTCAAGGTGGAGTGAGGCAAAGTCAGTTGTTACCCTGAAACCCGGCATCTGCCGGGTTTTATTTTTCCGGTACGGATCAGCGACAGTTACTGCTATCATTTTCACAGGCATACCAGACGGAGATTGCATCTATGGCAGAAAACCAACGCCCGGTTGTGACAGAGATCATCGACAACTTTAAATCCAGACTGAGTAAAAGTGTCCGCGAGCAGATCGGTAGCGCCCAGTTTGACGACTTGGCCATCATGATCGACGAGGCCATCAACACAGAAATCGCTTCCGCCGCAGATATGCTTGAAAACGTGATCAGAAAACTGAGAGAGAGTGCCCGCGGACCCGAGCTCGGCTTATGAAAGATGGCTTTGAATTTGCGGATGAACTGGGCCCGTTAAAAATCATTCAGGTCTACGAACCCCTGGTCGGCTTACGTGCCATTCTGGTCGTGGACAATGTCGCCAAGGGACCCTCGATCGGTGGGGTGCGCATGGCGCCGGATGTCAGCCGCGAGGAATGTTTCCGGCTGGCCAGGGCCATGACGCTAAAGAATGCCGCCGCCGGCCTACCCCATGGCGGCGGCAAGGCGGTGCTGTACGGCGATCCCAGGATGCCGAAGTCTGAAAAAGAACGTCTGATACGTGCCCTGGCCAACGCCCTGCGCAATACTGAGGATTACATTTTCGCGCCGGACATGGGCACCGACGAGGAATGCATGGCCTGGATACAGGACGAGATCGGCCGCGTGGTAGCGCTGCCACGCGAGATCGGCGGCATCCCGCTGGACGAGATCGGCGCCACCGGCTGGGGGCTGAGCCATGTCACCGATGTCGCCCTCGACTATTGCGATTTCGAATTGAACAAGGCACGCATCGTGGTGCAGGGCTTCGGTGCCGTTGGCAGGCACACGGCA
>JARFQK010000094.1 GCA_029287815.1 Gammaproteobacteria bacterium | reverse complement strand
TTCGGTCGCTGCGCACAGCATACTCGCTGTCGTCACCAGTTCATCATCCACACTAGCCTCGCAGGTGAACTTCCAGACGATTCTGGATTTTTTCTCCAGTTTGGCTTTTAACATCAGCTGATCGCCCGGAATAACCTGGCGCTTGAATCGGACATTGTCAACGCCGACAAGCATGTAGAGCAGATCATCTCTTGGTGCTTCGCTCATCGTTCTGAAACCCAGGATGCCGGTTGCCTGCGCCAATGCCTCGATGATCAACACGCCCGGCATAATTGCTTTTTGTGGGAAATGCCCCTGGAAAAAGGGTTCGTTGACGGACACATTTTTTATAGCTGTCAGCGTTTTACCTGGCGTGCACTCGAGCACTCGATCGACGAGCAAAAATGGATAGCGATGGGGCAGGAATTGTTTTATTTCTTCTGACAGCATGACGCTCACGGCGCATCTCCATTTTAGGTTACGGGGTTTTTGATTCCAGGTCTTTGATTCGTTTTACCATATCATCCAATTGCTTGATACGGGCGAGTATCCTGCGCCATTTTTTCGCCTCGATGACCGGTATTGCCGATGAATATATGCCGGCATGCTTGATAGAATTTGCAACGCTGGATCTGCCTGTCAATACGACATCATCGGCGATTTCGAGATTGTCGCTGATAGCGACAGCACCACCGATGATAGATCTCCTGCCAACTTTGACCGAACCAGCAATACCGGTATGGCCGGAGATAGTGGTATGCTCACCGATATGGTCGTTGTGACCGAGTTGGATCTGATTATCGATTTTCACCCCGTTTTCGATCACGGTCGCGCCGATCGCGCCACGATCGACACTGGTGTTGGCCCCGATTTCAACGTCTTTGCCAATATGTACCGTGCCGAGCTGCGGCACTTTGATATATCGATCCGTATCCCAGACAAATCCAAAGCCATCAGCACCGATCACTGCTCCTGAATGGAGCACAGAATTGTCACCGACCACACAGTCCGCGCCGATAGTCACGTTGGCGTAAAGCCGGACGTTGGCCCCGATGCGCACATTGTCCTCGATCACGCATCCAGGCGATATCCAGGTGCCTGGCCCGATCGAGGCACCCGCTTGAACGACGACGCAGGCCTCGATTCGTGCTGATGCGTCGATATCCGCATCGTCGGCGATCACCGCATCGGGCGAGATCCAGGGTCGGACTTCTGGCTTTGGGTACAGTAGTGCCGCTATCTTTGCAAACACGACGCGTGGGTGGTCAGTCACGAGTGCAGGCTTGTCGCAGCCAGCCAATAGCTTTTCCGATGCGATCACCGCAGAGGCATCTGTCGTGTTCAAATATTTGGCATATTTTCCGCTCGCAGCAAAAATAATACTACCGACTTTTCCGCCGGCAATGTCCGCCACGCTATCGATCAATACATCACCCGACCCAGCCAAGCGCGCTCCGGTGTTATCAGCTAGCTGCTGAAGCGTGAATGCCATCGATGCTTACTTTTTCTTGAAGGCTTTTTTCATGCGCTCGAGAACCTTGTCGGATATGTCCAGGTCTTCATTAGCATAAGCGACGCCTTCGCTGGTCAATATCAGATCGAATTTATCAGCCTTGGCAATCTCTTCGATGATACTACGCACAGACTGCTGCAACTCGGCCAGCTCCTGGTTTCTCACCGTTGCGACTTCCTGCTGTAACATAGCTTCTTTTTGCTTGAAATCTTGAATCTTGCCGATAATATTGTCCTTCATTTCGTTGAGCTTGTCTTCGGCCATGACCAGTTCATTGCGTTTGAAATCCTCCTGCATATCGTTAATTTGCTTTTCCATCTCCTGCAGCTCGGTTTTGCGCCCACCGAAACGCTCTAGCATGGAGTCATTTACAGCCTGGACCTGAGGTGCTTCGGTCAGGATCTTCTCGACGCTGACATAGCCGATTTTAGGGCTAGCGGCAGCTGTGGCGCTCGCCGAGACGAACAACAGCAAAATCAAACTATTAAATAAGATCTTCATAATATTTCCTCTTAAAAGAACGAACCAATACTAAACTGGAATGCGCGCAGGTCGTCGCCCGGCACATCATTGAGCGGGATACCATAACTAAACCGAAGCGGGCCGATCGGCGCAAGCCAGACGAATGACAAGCCGGTCGACATCCTGAGCTGGCTTGCATCAAAACCGTTTTCTGTCGAATTATATGTGGGCGCTTTATCCAGGAATACATTACCGACATCCAAGAACGCACTCAAGCGCACGGAATTCGGTGGCTTTTCCATGAATGGTATCGGAAATATCACGTCAGCACCACCAACTACACGTAAATTACCGCCGATGGGGTCATTCGACAGCAAATCCCGCGGTCCCAGAGAGTTGGTATTGAATGCCCTGACCGTGCGCAGGCCACCCGCAAAATAGCGTTCAAAGAATGGCAGCTCATCTGTGTCGCCATAACCGTCACCGAAGGCGAGATCGGAATGCAGCAACAAGGTCAGATTCTGCGTCATCGCGAAATAAAACTTGGTGTCATAACTAACCTTGTAATACTCGAGGTCGCTACCCGGTACCGTTACATTCGTCGCCGCGGTCTGAGCACTGCCTCGCGTCGCGAATACCGTACGGTTGCGCGTATCATGTGAATAACTGGCGGTCAGGGAGAAGTTATCAAACGAATTGCCATTCTTGGCAATGAACTCGACCACGTCCAGCGATGGCGATACGCCGATCTTCAAATCGATCGCGTTGTAACCGACACCCAGCCGCAGCGTGTTGACTTCAGACATGGGAATACCGTAGGTCAAGTTCACGCCGTAGGAATTCGACAGGTAGTTCGCGATTTCTTCCTGGGCTGCGTCTCGTTTCCTGTACGATGCGCTAACCGTGCGGCTGATGCCATCGGGCGTAATGTAAGGATCTGTGTGCGAGACGCTATAGACCGTATTCGCTCGGTCCGTGTTCACATTGACCGCGAGCGCCTGGCCCGTACCCATCAGGTTTTCCTGGGTCAGCCCGATGTTGAAGAGCAGGCCCTGTGCCTGGGAGAAACCGGCGCCGATGTTAAAACTCCCTGACAGGCGTTCTGTAACCGTCACATCGATATCGACCTGGTTGTCAGTACCCGGCACCGCTCGGGTTTCAAATTCGACCTCCTCGACAAAGGCTAAACGCTGAATTCTTATCTTGGATCTTTCCAGCTTGTCGCTAGCCAGCACCGACCCTTCCATCAGCCGCATTTCGCGCCTCAGCACCACATCGCGCGTCTTGTAATTGCCGAAAAAAGTGATCCGGCGAACGTACACCTTCCTGCCAGGATCGAGATTATAGGTAAGGCTGATGGTCTTGTCTTGCTCGTTGACCTCCGGCAGCACTGCGGCCTGCGCGAACGCATAACCGATCATACCGACACGATCTTCCAATGCTTTCTGTGATTCGGTCATGCGCTTCCTTGAAAATGTATCACCCGTCCTTGTGGTGATCAGTTGCTCCAGCACCTTCTTGTTGATCACCATCTCGCCGGTCAGCTGGACATCCGCCACCGTGTACTTGTCGCCTTCGCTGACATTGATTGTTACATAGATATCCTTCTTGTCCGGCGTGATGGATACCTGCGTCGAATCAACATTAAACTTAATATAACCTCTGTCTAGGTAATACGAACGAATGGATTCGAGATCTGCTTGCAGTTTTGGCTTCGAATACTCGTCAGCATTCGATAGAAACGCCCACGCGGGTGGTATGCCGAGCTGTATTTCATCGAGCAAGGTTGCATCTTCGAAGACATTGTTGCCGATGATGTTGATCTGCTGGATCCGTGACTTGATCCCTTCCGAGATGTTGATGTCAATATTAACCCGGTTCTGCTCCAGTTCCTCGACCTCAACATCGATTTTGACATTGTACTTGCCCTGACTGAAATAAACGCTTTCCAGTTCCTGGGTCAGCTTCTCGAGCAAGGAACGGTTGAAAATCCGGCCTCTGGCAAGACCAACGCCATTCAATGCTTCCTCGAGCGTTTCGTCATCGATATCCGAATTACCCTCAAACTGGATGTCGTTGATCGATGGACGCTCTTTCACGCGCACCACCAGAATATCGCCGTCCCTGAACAGCTGCACGTCGGCAAAAAAGCCGGTTTTGTACAGCTCACGTATCGCGAAGCTGACCTGCTTGCTGTCCAGCGGGTCGCCCTGAATAACCGGAAGATAATTCAACAGCGTGCCTTCGGTGATTTTTTCCAGCCCCTCGACTCGAATGTCACCCACAATGAAGCTCTGCACCGCTTCAGCGGAACAGGTAAAGATGATCAGAGTAAGGATGGAAAATAGTCGAAGCGCCTCACAGCAATTGCGCATTATCACCTCATTGCAACAACCGCTGAAAATCATTGAACAAGGCAATCATCATCAGCAAAGCGAGAATCATCACACCGATTTGCTGGCCTCGGAGCTCGAAAGTCTCAGATACCGGACCGCCTTTGATCGTCTCGATCAGATAATAGAGTAAATGGCCGCCATCCAGCATCGGAATCGGCAACAGATTCAGCACACCCAAACTCACCGAAATAATTGCAAGAAAGCCGACAAAGGTGGTGAAGCCGATCGTAGCGGTCACGCCGGCATACTGCGCGATCGTGATCGGCCCCGAAATATTGTTCAAAGATGCTTCGCCAGTGACCATTTTCCATAACACGCGCAACGTCAGCAGCGACATGTCCCAGGTTTTGACGGCCGCCTTGGGTATCGCCTCGAAAATGCCATATCTGATCTCGACCAGCATCTGGTCCCTGACTTCGTCGGGGATATTCTGGTAAGCACCGATGTAGCCGATGACTTCGTTAGCCTGCTCCTTGCTCGCGGGTGTCACATCAAAATCGACACGCTGATCGCCCCGGTCAACGGTAACCCGCAAGCTATTGTTGGGACTATCGCGAACCTTCTCAACGATCTCGATCCAGTCATTCACCGGCTCGCCGTCGATGAAGCGGACGATATCGCCAGGCAGCAGGCCCGCCTGCTCAGCAGAACCGTTCTCCACGACCCCGCCAATTTCCGGCGGTAATTGCGGACGCCACATTTCAAACCCGAGCTTGGCAACGATATCGGTCTCATCCTCCAGAACCTTGGTGTCACCCAGCTGCAGCCAACGGGTCTGCTCGAAACCATCCACATCGCGCACCTGCACCTCGAGCTGACCACCGTCCAAACCCTGGTCGATCAATGCGATCCGAAACGCATTCCATGACCTCACGTTCGCCTCCCCCACGGCCAGAATCTCATCTCTGTTCAAGAAACCGGCCTGTTCAGCAATCGAGCCGGCCTCCGGGTCACCCAGTAAGGGGCGTTGTGCTGTCGTACCGATTATGAATACCAGCCAGTAAAACACAACCGCCAGGATAAAATTGAATGCCGGACCGGCAGCGACTATCAATGCACGATTGGCTACCGGTTGACGGTTGAAAGCGCGTTCAATTTCATGCTCGGGAACTTTACCCTCGCGCTCATCGAGCATCTTGACGTAGCCGCCCAGCGGTATCGCTGCGATCAAATATTCGACCTGATCAACGTCATTTTTTCTTCGCCAACTGATCAGAGGCCTGCCGAATCCGACGGAAAATCGCAACACCTTTACGCCCAGTTTACGCGCTACCCAGTAATGCCCGAATTCATGGAAAGTAACGAGTACGCCGATGGCGACAATGAAAAAGAAAATATTATGAAGAATGCTCATCGTTCAGACTATTCATACCCTGTTAATGAAGTCTCGTGCTACCTCCCGGGCCGACCGGTCAACAGCCAGAATATCATCCAGTGATTTCACTTCAGTGGTTGATATCTCATTAAAAACGCTTTCGATGGTATCAGCGATTGCTGTAAAGCGGATCTTTTGATTCAAGAATGCATCGACCGCAGTCTCATTCGCAGCGTTCAACAAAATACTCGCGGAGCCGCCCATCGCGATTGCCTGATAGCACAGCTGCAAACAAGGGTAGCGCTGAACGTCGGGTTTCTCAAACTCGAGAGTTGCGACATCAAATACGTCTAGAGGTTCCACACCCGAAGACATTCGCTCGGGCCATGCCAGACAGTACGCAATCGGCGTGCGCATATCAGGATTGCCCAATTGTGCGAGTACTGAACCATCAGTATAGGAGACCATAGAGTGGATAACACTCTGCGGGTGAATGACCACCTCAATCAAATCATGGGGCACATCGAAAAGCCAGTGTGCTTCGATCACTTCCAGGCCCTTGTTCATCATGGTCGCGGAATCGACCGAGATCTTTTGCCCCATGACCCAGTTCGGGTGTCTGACAGCCTGCTCAGGCGTAATGTCATCGAAGTGAGCCAGCGGCAGGGTCCGAAAAGGTCCGCCACTGGCTGTCAACAAGATTTTATTCACGCTGTCGGATTTTCCCAGCGAATGGCCCGAGCCGTCCTGCGGCAAACACTGGAAAATCGCATTGTGCTCGCTATCCACCGGCAACAGCACCGCACCGTTCCGGCGTGCCGTTTCCATGAACAGCTGCCCCGACATCACCAGCGCCTCTTTGTTGGCAAGTAGAATGCGCTTACCGGCGGCGGCCGCAGCGAGGCTCGGCAACAATCCAGCAGCACCAACGATCCCTGCAACAACCGTATCAATCTGTTCCAGGCTGGCGACTTGTTGCAAGCCAGCAACACCGGCTAACACCTGCGTGGCCAGGCCGTGGCATTTCAGCTTCTCGTACAACTGCTGCGCACTGTCTTCGTTGCTCATCGCAGCATATTCTGGCTGCCACTGCAGGCACTGCTTTTCCAGTGCATCAACATCGGTGTTTGCCGTCAGGGCGACCACTTGAAAATTCTGAGGGTGTTGAGCCACGACATCCAGAGTATTGTGCCCGATGGTGCCGGTCGAGCCCAGTATGGTCAGATGCCTGGCTCTCATAGTTCAACAGCCGGTTGCAGCAACAAGGTCCAGCCCACCATAAAAACAGGCATCGCCGCCAGAACGCTGTCAATCCGGTCCAGTATGCCACCATGACCCGGCAGAATTCTGCCACTGTCTTTGACACCGTACTCACGCTTCAAAACGCTCTCGTACAAATCGCCCGCGACCGAAACCAGCGTCAACACAACCGCGAGCAACAACAGGGAGAGCGTGGCGATGGCATCAAGACCAAAATAAAAGGCCGCGAAAAGGCTGAACAAACAAGCAGCGACGATTGCACCCAGCAAGCCCTCACGAGTCTTACCCGGACTGATGAACGGTGCCAGTTTGTTTTTGCCGAAACGCTTGCCACTGAAATAGGCGCCGATATCAGCCGCCCATATCAGCATCAAACCGTAGAGCAACCATGCAGGGCCGTTTTGCTGTGCATGTATCGAATTCATCGCTAAAACTGTTGCCGGGATTATCAATACCCCTGCCATCAATTTCTGCGGCGATATGGCTTTGCTGACCGCCTTGGGCTGTTTCTTGAACAAATACAGGCAGACTGCGAACCACCAGATTACGCCGGCATAAACATAGTACGGGACGATTTGGGCTGCATAGATGAAAACAGCCCAGGGAATCGCAGCCAGGAAGAGCGCGTAGGCGATACGTAAAGGCGTGGAAAGACCGGACAGTTTTGCCCATTCGAAAGCGGCCAGGCCAGTCACGATAATGGTCAGCCAGAAGAACAGCTGATGCGAACCGAACAATATAATCCAGATTATCGCTATTGCCAGTGGAACCGCCGTAAGTATGCGTTGCAGCAACATATCTAATCAGGATCGATCGGCATAGTCCATCGAGGGAGCGGTTTTGAGCATGGCGCCGGTCAGCGTACTCGTGCAACGTGGCCACTTTCGACCTGTTCACCGGTCTTGCCGAAACGACGTTGTCGACTCGCGTACCAGCGCAAGGCTTGGTCATAGGCAGCTTCATCGAAATCAGGCCAAAGCGCGTCGGTGAAAAACAACTCGGTGTAGGCGACCTGCCAGAGCAGAAAATTACTGATTCTTTGCTCACCCCCGGTGCGAATGAAAAGATCCGGATCCGGCATCCCGGCCAGACTCAAGGCGTCACCGAGCGACTGTTCGTTTATATCCGCAACTTCGATAAGCCCATCGATCAGCCTGTTGGCGAACTCGCGTACTGCGTTGACGATGTCCCAGCGACCGCCATAGTTGACCGCAACATTCAGACAAAGCCGCGTGTTGGTCGCTGTCGTTCGCTCCGCTGCTGCAATACCATCCTGCAGGTTTGACGCAAACCGGCTGCGATCCCCAATGAAGCGGATGCGCACGCCCTGCGCGTCAAGCTTGTCCACTTCTGCGTTCAGCGTGGATACGAACAAGGCCATCAGACTGCTGACTTCATGAGCCGGGCGGTTCCAGTTCTCGCTGCTGAACGCAAAAATGGTCAAATAGCGAACGCCTTTTTTGACTGACAGTTCGACCAGTCGCCGGGTAGCATCAACACCGGCCTTGTGGCCGGCCGTACGTGGCAGTAGTCTTTTTTTTGCCCAACGACCGTTACCATCCATGACCACCGCAACATGCTGTGGCAAGAGCGCATTGTTTTCGTTTGCTGGTGTAGCCATAGGTGTCTGCTGAGAAATTCCGGTTAGGTTCAGACTTCCATCAACTCGGCTTCCTTCTCGGCCAGCACCTTATCGATCTTGCCAACGAAAGTATCGGTCAGCTTCTGGATTCGCTCCTCAGCCTTCCTCTCCTCGTCCTCGGATATTTCCTTTTCCTTGAGCAGATCCTTGAAATCGGTGTTGGCATCACGGCGTATATTTCTGATTGCAACCCGAGCCTGCTCGGCTTCATGTTTGACGACCTTGACAAGGTCACGGCGTCGTTCCTCGGTCAGGGGCGGCATCGGTATGCGGATCACGGTACCAGCAGTCGCCGGATTGAGTCCGAGATCGGACGCCATGATGGCTTTTTCTACTTTTGCCACCATGTCTTTCTCCCACGGCGTCACGACCAGCGTCCGTGAATCCTCGACGGACACATTCGCGACCTGGTTGATCGGCGTGCTGGCGCCATAGTAGTCGACCTGGATCTGATCGAGCAAACTGGGATGCGCTCTTCCCGTACGTATCTTGGCAAATTCGGTGTGCAGGGAGTCAATGCTCTTGCCCATGCGCACATTTGCATCGTCGATAATCTCATCAATCATACTTTTTCCTCCAGCACAACAGTTGTGCCGATGTCGCGGTCTCGCATCGTCGCAGGTAAGGCGCCTTCTTGATTAAGATTGAACACGCGTAATGGTAGATTATTATCGCGGCACATAACGATGGCCGTCATATCCATCACGCCAAGGTTTTTCGCGATCGCTTCGCTGTAAGTCAGCGTTTGGTAGCGTTTTGCGCTTGGATTCTTTGCCGGATCGGAATCGAATACACCGTTAACCTTGGTTGCCTTCATGATCACATCGGCCTCGATCTCGATCGCGCGCAAGCACCCCGCAGTGTCGGTTGTAAAGAACGGGTTGCCGGTACCGGCAGCAAAAATCACGATTCGGCCCTTCTCGAGATGGCGTATTGCGCGACGCCGCACATATTCCTCGCAGACCCGGTTGATCCGTATCGCCGACAGCACCCGGCACGGCTGGCCAAGCTTCTCCAGCGCATCCTGCATCGCCAATGAATTCATCACTGTCGCCAGCATGCCCATATAGTCGCCGGTCACGCGATCGATACCGGACTCGGCCAGACCCTGACCCCTGAAGATATTGCCGCCGCCAACGACCAGAGCGACCTCAATACCCATGTCCGACACCTGCGCAATCTCCCTGGCCACGCGCGCCATCATGCCCGGCTCTATACCGAAATCCAGATGTCCCATCAGCGCCTCACCGCTGAGCTTGAGCAGTACCCTTTTGTAAAGTGGATCAGTCATC
>JARFQK010000090.1 GCA_029287815.1 Gammaproteobacteria bacterium | reverse complement strand
CACCTGATCGCTGCAATGTTTGTCGCGCCGGTACTGGCCATCATCGCCTATTTCGCAGTTGATCATGTTGTGTCAGAAAAACCCCATACGCTCCAGCAAGGAAAAAGCTACCAGCTTGCGGCCCGGCCCAACTGCCGTTATCAAAGCGGTGAGTGCACGCTTGAAAACGGTGATGTCGAAGTCAGTGTGCGCGTGCAGCGACTGAGCGATACGAAGATTCAGCTGGTGCTGTCTTCGAGCCTGCCGGCGCAGAACGTCCTTGCTGCGCTTTACGATGGTGATGCGGGCGAAGAACCGGTGGTAATGCGGCGTGATCAGGCGGAGACCGATATCTGGACGGCAAGCTTTGCGATGGTCGATCCGGCGAAGAGTCGATTGCGGCTGGTGCTGAATCTGGCCGGAGCCGTCTTTTTTGCAGAAACACCGGCGGTCTTCATCGATTACGATACCACTTATTCCCGCGATAACTTCAGCCCGGCTGGATCGATGCAATAGGAACGGCATTGTGGTTAACTAACATCTATCGGGATAGAAGGAGCAGGCTGAGATGGTCAGTGAAGCGGGCGATGTGCAATCATTCCTGGCACAGCATCCGCCTTTTAACCAACTCTCTGAGTCCCAGCTCGAATATGCCAGCAACAATGTTCTGGTCGCGTTCAGTAAATCTGGTAACAAACTCGCGTTGAATACATCGGACCCGGTGGCTTCGTCGGTTGGCATGCTGATCGTGCGTTCTGGAAGCCTGGAAGTGCGCGATAAGCACGGCGTGCTGATCGATCGGCTCAGCAGTGGTGACTATTTTGTACCGGAGGCACTGCGCGACGATGCCGGTGATTCGCCGGATGCGGTTGTGCTCGAAGACTGCCTCTATTACGAGCTTGGCGACGACGCCCTGCATTCACTCGCTGCCGCGAACGAGGAAATAGCCGCAATACAAAAATCCGGTCAAAAGGCTGTCGCGGAGACCGCAACTCAGCAGGGCAGGCGGTCGACCGAGGCGATAGTGCAGCATGCTGCAGACAAGTCAGTCTACATCCAGAGGGTCAGAGACACGATGTCGAACGTGGTGATTTCTGTGGCGCCGGACACGAGCATTCGCGACGCCGCGCGATTGATGAACCAGTATAATATCTCATCGTTGCTGATCGAAGATGATCGCAGGCTCGTGGGCATCATTACCGATCGTGATTTTCGCATTCGCGTGCTGGCCGAAGGCGTTCCAGACAACGAGCCCGTGCGTCGTGTGATGACCTGTGATCCGATGAGCATCGATCTGAACACCGAATTGCACGACGCGCAGCTGAAAATGATGGCAGAGGGCGTCCGCCATCTGCCGGTGATGGATGAGCAGACACTGGTCGGGATGATATCGCAGACCGATATTCTGCGGGCAAACAACATCGAGCCGGTTTCGCTGAATTTCGCGATCAACCGCGCATCGAGTGTCAGCGAGCTGAGAGTGATCGCGCGTGGCATACCGCCGTTGATCGTCAAAATGGTCGAGCGTGACACGCGGGCGGTCGAGGTCGGCAAGATTTTGACAACGCTCTCCGATGGTCTGACCCGACGTTTGATCGCACTGGCTGAAAATCGTTACGGTAACCCGCCTTGTGAATACGCCTGGCTCGCGTTTGGTTCACAGGCCCGGCAGGAACTGGCCCTGGGCTCCGACCAGGACAATGCGTTGTTGCTGCCCGATAGTATCGGTGAACACGATCGTGAATATTTCGAGAAATTCGCCGCATTCATCAATGATGCGCTCGACCTGTGCGGCATGCCCTACTGTCCTGGCGGCATCATGGCGAAAAACAAACAATGGCGTCTGTCGTTGTCGCAGTGGATACGGACCTTTGCCAAGTGGATCGAGGAGCCTTCACCCAAAGCTGTGATGCATTCCAGCATCTTCTTCGATATGCGCGGCATTTACGGCAATGCCGAGTTGGTTGCCGAGCTCCAGGCGGAGGTATTGGACAGAGCGCGAAAAAACACGATATTCCTGGCGATGCTATGTGACAACGCATTGTTGCACTCGCCGCCGCTCGGATTCTTCAAAACCTTCGTGCTCGAGTCTGACGGTGAGCACAACAACACGCTGAACCTGAAAAAACGCGGTACGATACCGATCGTGGACATCGCGCGGATGTATGCATTGTCCGTCGGTAACGATACGCTGAACACCATCGAACGTTTGCAGGCAGTGCATCGGGCTGGCGTGATGTCACGGGAGATGTCGGACAGCCTGATCGATGCACACGAGTTCATCGCGGGCCTTCGTCTGGATGCGCAGGGCAAACAGTACGCCGCCGGGCACAAAGCCGATAGCTACCTCGACCCAACAGAGCTGTCGCCCTTGCTGCGTCATCAGCTCAAGGACGCTTTCAATATTGTCAGAGATGCTCAGACAGCGATGAAAGCAAGGTTTGGTGGGGGTGTTTTATAGACTTCAATGGGCTCTGCAGCGGAAACGTTTTCAACAGAAAGCGTATGGTACCCCTGTTCAGCCACTCTACGAACAGCCGGCGATAAACAGCTCGAATACATTCAGAACAACACGGTTTCTGGCACTGGACTGCGAGATGAGTGGACTGGATGTCAAAAGCAGTCATTTGCTCAGCATCGGCTGGGTGGTTATCGAGCACGGACGCATCCGCAACGCCAGCGGTAAGCACCTGCTGATACACGCCGAAACAGGCGCCGGCGACAGCAGTCGAATACACGGCCTGCTGGACAGCAGTATCGCCGGTGCGCGCAGCGCCGCAGCCGCGTTGTTACCCCTAATCGAACAGATGCAGGGCGCCGTACTCGTGTTTCACCATGCTCCGCTGGATGTGCGCTTTCTGCAAAAAGCGGCGAAGGAGAACTTCCGTTGCCCGTTGCTGTTCCCGTATGTCGATACCATGGAAATCGAAAAGAAACGTCTGCAGATCCAGGGCAAGGTACTCGGGTTGCGTCTGGGGCAATGCCGTGGACGCTATGGCCTCGCGTCCGCGGCGCAACACAACGCTCGCGCGGATGCGCAAGCCACCGCTGAATTGTTGCTCGCCCAGGCGAGCTATCTGGAAAAGGGACATGATCTCAAGTTGTCGGAATTGCACATTCGCTGCTCCAAATAGGCTTAACCCGCATTTCTCACCAGGCGGTGCTATATCCTGATAAGGCATTGGTCTCTTTGAAGAAAATCCTGATGATCAAAATACAGTGTGTTTTTCAAGGATGCCTATCACGGTTCAGGCTAGTCTTCGCGTCCGTAGGCTTGCTCTTCACTCAAACCGTAGCTATGGCTACGGTTTTCGCTCCAGAGCGGCGCCTACGAACACGAATCCTGCGCCTGCTCCCGTGATCCTGGTGAGAAATGCGGGTTA
>JARFQK010000066.1 GCA_029287815.1 Gammaproteobacteria bacterium | reverse complement strand
TTCAGGACCTTGCGAACCTTGTCCTCGGGCATTTCCATTTTTTCGGCAAGTTCCTCTGGTGTTGGTTCGCGCCCCATCTCCTGCAGCATCGCTCGAAAGATTCGGTTGAGTTTGTTTATGGTTTCGATCATGTGGACCGGGATTCGAATTGTGCGCGCCTGGTCCGCGATCGAGCGTGTGATCGCCTGGCGTATCCACCATGTCGCATAGGTCGAGAATTTATATCCGCGCCGGTATTCGAATTTGTCTACAGCTTTCATCAAGCCGATGTTGCCTTCCTGAATCAAATCGAGGAATTGCAGACCACGGTTGGTGTATTTTTTTGCTATCGAGATAACCAGGCGTAGATTGGCCTCGACCATTTCCTTTTTGGCGCGGCGTGCCTTTGCCTCACCGATCGACATCTTTCGGTTGATTTCCTTGATCTCGGGAATACCGAGGCCGTACTCGTTCTCCAGTGCGGCCAACTTTTGCTGCGTCAGTTTGATTTCGGGCGCCAGCTCCATCAGTGCAGCCGAGTATTCGTGACTACTGCAGTACTCGTCAATCCAGTCGACGTTGGTCTCGTTCTGCGGAAACGTCGTAATCATGATTTTGCGTGGCATGCGGGCCCGATTAACTGCCAGATCCAGTATGTGGCGCTCGAGCATGCGGATGCGTTCGATTGTCCTGTGCAGATCAGTGGTGAGCCTCGAGACGGTGTTAGAAGTGTATTTGAATCCGAGAAAGGCTGAGGCCATTGCCTGACGGGCCTTCGCAATCGCTTCCGGATCGCCCTTGGCGATCGTATTGCTCGCGCGGGTGTGGGCGCGCTTGATCTTGGCGAACAATTTCTTCACGTCCTCGGGCTCGAGGCCAACATCGACCGGTTCGGTCTTTTCGCTCGCCTTGCCAGCGGCCGCCAGCTTTGCTTCTTTTGCGGCATTTTCCAGGGCTTCGGCGGCCAGCCGGTCGAGTTCCTCATCGCTCTTGTGAAAGTCGGCGACCAGGTCGCTGAGTCGCTGTTCACCCTCCTCGACGCTGTTCCAGATGTCGAGAACCGTGCTGACTGTACGCGGATTAGTCGCCAGTGCCTCCAGCACCTGCTTGAGGCCCTCTTCGATCCGCTTGGCGATTTCGATCTCGCCTTCGCGTGTCAACAGCTCGACGCTGCCCATTTCACGCATATACATGCGCACGGGGTCGGTGGTCCTGCCGAGCTCGGTTTCTATCGAAGCAAGCGCTGCGACGGCCTCTTCGGTCGTATCATCATCGGCTTCGCTGACCGAGCTGTCACTCAGGATTAGCGATTCGCCTTCCGGAGCTGTTTCGCAGACATTGATGCCCATGTCATTGATCGTGTTGATGATATCCTCGACCTGCGATGGGTCCACGATGCCCTCCGGCAAGTGGTCATTGACTTCGGAGTAGGTGAGGTAGCCCTGTTCCTTGCCTTTTGCGATAAGGAGTTTGAGGCGTGATTTCTGTTGTTTTTCAGTTACTTGTGATGCCATTTGCGCTGCCAACAGTGAGTACCAGTAGTTTGACCAATCGACCATGTTAACACCGAGCTATCGGTCGAGCAAAATATAGTGAGGTTAAACATCGCGGTTTTCAAGAGGTCTGATAAATTGGGGCAGCTTGCGCCACCCGATGCTATAGCCCAGATCAAATCGTGGCTTGCTCACCTTCTGACCATCACAAGCTCGTTCGGTTCTGTTGGTCAGCGTCAAGTTCGTGTTGTTGCGCGGAATCGGACGGGGCATTTTCGCCTTTACCGTTGTGGCGATCCCGTGTTCCGAGCAGAAATGCAGTTGCAGGCTCTTGTAGATAGCTGCGGTGCTGGTAGCATATGACTTTTGGGGTCCGTGACGTGATTGTCCCGGCATCGATTGGCGCGCAACCAGAGAGAGTATTGTGATGGTCAGTTTGGAAACACCAGTCTGCGAGTTCGACAAAGATATCTTTGATTTTTCCCTACCAGGCGTTGACGGCAAGACCTGGGCTGTCGAATCCTGTCGTGGCGAAAACGGCTTGCTGGTGATGTTTATCTGCAACCATTGCCCTTATGTGAAGGCAATACGCGAGCGTATTGTGCGCGATACTGGCGAGCTGGTCGCCTACGGTATCAACAGCGTCGCGATCATGTCCAACAACCCAGAAGAGTATCCGGAAGACTCTTTCGACAATATGAGACTGGTCGCGGAACAATTCGATTTTCCTTTCCCTTAGTTAGTCGACGAATCGCAGCAGGACGCCAAAGCCTACGGTGCGGTTTGCACGCCTGATTTCTTCGGCTACAACAAAGACCTGAAGTTGCAATATCGTGGCCGTCTCGATGCCAGCCGCAAGGAAACGGCGCCGGAAAACGTTCGCCGTGATTTGTTTGAAGCCATGAAGCAGGTGGCGGAAACCGGCAGGGGCCCAAGGGACCAGATTCCGAGTATGGGCTGCTCAATCAAGTGGAAGTCCGAAGCGGCCTGAAACGGTAAAAACAGGGTCCACTAATGAACGCAGACTTTTCGCAGGATGCGGGTTGTAGCATGCGCCCGCCGTGCCATCTGCGTTAATTGGCGTTTATTGGCGGACTCGTCTTTTGTCAGCAAAACACGCTCCTCTCCATCGCCGTCTTGCGGCAGATCAAGTCCCTCGCTTGCCCATTCGGGTGAATTGAGGGAAAATACGCGCCTTTCACCACGTCAGGCACAGTTTTATCGCGCTGTTGGGGATGTCTGACATATTGATTTTATTAAGAAAAGTCTAAGCATTCAGTGTCCGAGCAGAGGTCCGTGTTGCGAGCTCGGAGCATGACTACAGTTTCAAAACTTTTTATGGAGAGCACTATGCCTTCACGCAGAGAGCTGGCTAACGCCATTCGCGCACTCAGTATGGACGCCGTCCAGAAAGCCAATTCCGGCCACCCAGGTGCGCCAATGGGCATGGCTGATATCGCTGAAGTCCTCTACAACGACTTCATGAAGCACAATCCTGACAATCCCAAATGGGTCGATCGTGACCGTTTCGTGATGTCCAACGGCCATGGCTCGATGCTGCCGTATTCGTTGATGCATTTGACCGGCTACGACTTGCCGATCGAAGAAATCAAGAACTTCCGTCAACTGCACTCCAAGACGCCGGGCCATCCAGAGTATGGCTATGCGCCGGGGATCGAGACCACCACGGGACCTTTGGGCCAGGGGATCTCCAATGCTGTCGGTATGGCGATCGCTGAAAAATCACTGGCGGCCCACTTTAACAAGGATGGGCATGAAATCGTTGACCATCACATTTATGTTTTCCTCGGCGACGGTTGCTTGATGGAAGGCATCTCGCACGAGTCTTGTTCGCTTGCAGGAACGCTGGGTCTCGGCAAGTTGATCGCGATCTACGATGACAACAACATTTCTATCGACGGTGAGGTCGAAGGCTGGTTTACCGATGACACGCCGGCTCGCTTCAGGGCCTATGGTTGGCACGTCGTTGCCGATGTCGACGGCCACAACGCTGACGCGGTCAGAGCGGCAATCGAGGAAGCGCGCTCCGTGACCGATAAACCCTCGATCATATGCGCCAAGACGACCATCGGTTTCGGCTCGCCGAACAAGGGTGGCAAGGAAGAATGTCACGGTGCGCCGCTGGGCGAAGACGAAATCGGGCTGACCCGAAAGGAACTGGGCTGGTCGCATGGGCCATTCGAGATACCGGATGACATCTATGCCAGCTGGGATGCCAAGGAAAAAGGCGCGGCCGCCGAGGCTGCCTGGAACGAAAAATTCGCGGCCTACAAGGCGGCGTATCCTGATCTGGCTGCCGAGTTCGAGCGCCGCGTGGCCGGTGAGCTGCTCGCGGATTGGGAGACTCAGGCGGATGCTTTCATCAAATCCGTTGCCGAGAAGGGGGAAAAGCTCGCGACCCGTAAGGCCTCTCAGAACGCAATAGAGGGTTTTTCTGCGTTTACCGACTTCATGGGCGGCTCTGCGGACCTGGCCGGCTCCAACCTGACGATCGTATCCCGCTCGGTGCCAATGCGTCCGCACACGGCGGATGCCAACTACCTGAACTATGGCGTGCGCGAGTTCGGTATGGCCGCGATCGTGAACGGCATTTCGCTGCATGGTGGCTTCGTACCCTACGGCGCGACCTTCCTGATCTTTTCCGAATATGCGCGCAATGCACTGCGAATGGCCGCATTGATGCGAATCCAGCACATCGAAGTTTTCACGCATGACTCGATCGGTCTGGGTGAGGACGGGCCAACGCACCAACCGGTCGAGCAGGTCGCCACACTGCGCCTGATTCCGCGTATGTCAGTCTGGCGCCCCTGCGATGCGGTCGAGACCGCCGTGGCCTGGAAGGCTGCAGTGCTGAAGAAGAATGGCCCGACTTCATTGGTGCTGTCACGTCAGGGCCTGGAGCATCAGGATCGCACCGATGAACAGATCGCGGCGATCAGCAAGGGTGGTTACATCCTGAAGGACAGCGATGGCGAGCCCGACGTGATCGTGATCGCAACCGGCTCTGAAGTGGCGCTGGCAATGGCCGCAGCGGATGCTTCCGAAAAGAACGTACGCGTTGTTTCGATGCCGTCTACTGATACCTTCGATGCGCAGGACCAAGCCTACAAAGAATCCGTGTTGCCATCATCGTGTTCTGCGCGTGTGGCCGTTGAAGCGGGTGTGACCGATTACTGGCGCAAGTATGTAGGCATTGAAGGTACCGTCGTTGGTATCGATACCTTCGGCGAATCAGCGCCAGCAGGCGACCTGTTCAAGCACTTCGGCTTTACTACTGAAAACGTTGTCAGCGCAATCAACAGCGTGGCGTAATAATTTTTTGATCCCCTGGCGGGATCGGTGATGAGTTTTAATTGACTGAAAAAATTGGGAGAAAACTATGACTATTAAAGTCGGCATTAACGGCTTTGGCCGCATCGGCCGTATGGCATTCCGCGCTATTTCCAAAGATTTTCCAGAGATCGAAGTCGTTGGAATCAATGACCTGCTCGAGGCCGATTATCTGGCATACATGCTCAAGTACGATTCGGTTCACGGCAACTTCGATGGTGACATCGCCGTCGACGGCAACAGCCTGGTGGTCAACGGCAAAAATATTCGTCTGACCGCCGAGCGTGATCCCGCCAATCTGGCCTGGGGTGATATCGGTGCGGATCTGGTGATCGAATGCACCGGCTTTTTCCTGACAGCGGAGACCTGCCAGAAGCACATCGATGCCGGCGCCAAGAAAGTGGTACAGAGCGCACCTTCAAAAGACGGCACGCCGATGTTCGTTTACGGTGTGAATCACGAGACCTATGAAGGTCAGTCCATCGTGTCCGCGGCTTCCTGCACGACCAACTGTCTTGCGCCGGTAGCCAAGGTCCTGCATGACAACTGGGGCATCAAGCGCGGCCTGATGACAACGGTTCACGCAGCGACAGCGACTCAGAAGACTGTTGATGGTCCTTCGATGAAAGACTGGCGCGGTGGTCGCGGTATCCTCGAGAACATCATTCCGTCGTCGACCGGCGCTGCCAAGGCGGTCGGTGTGGTATTGCCCGAGCTGAACGGCAAGTTGACCGGCATGGCTTTCCGTGTGCCAACCTCCGATGTATCGGTCGTCGACCTGACCTGTGAGCTGGAGAAGGGAGCGGCCTACGATGAAATCTGTGCTGCGATGAAAGCGGCTTCTGAGAGCGGTGACATCAGCAAGACCCTCGCCTACACCGATGAGAAGGTTGTTTCTACCGACTTTCGCGGTTGCGGCTACTCGTCAATCTTCGATGCCGAAGCCGGCATCGCATTGGATAGCACGTTCGTCAAGCTGGTTTCCTGGTACGACAATGAATACGGTTACACCTGCAACATGCTTCGTTTCGTCGAGCACGTAGCAGCTAACTGATAGCCATCAGCTATTTGCGGCCGGCTTCCGGTTGTTCGCTTCGGTCAGATTGCGCTGAAGCGGACAGCCGCAGACCGGAAGCCAGGTGCAAGAGAGCCATGAGTTGAGATCCCGATTTCACCTGATGGCTTTTTTCACTTTTTCGTTTCAAATTATTCAGGAGACTTCCGATGGCTTTTATCAAGCTCACTGATCTCGATCTGGCAGGCAAACGCGTGCTGATACGCGCTGACCTGAACGTGCCGGTTAAAGACGGCAAAGTAACCTCCGATGCACGCATTACCGCCTCGATGCCGACCATCGAGCACTGTGCCAATGCCGGCGCCAAGGTCATGGTGATGTCGCACCGTGGTCGCCCAGAAGAAGGCAAGGTGGACGAGGAAAACTCGATGCAGCCGATCGCCGATGATATGAGCGCAAAAATGGGCAAGGAAGTGCGACTGGTCAAGGACTATCTCGATCATGCGCCCGAGATCGCCGACGGCGAAGTGGTTCTGTTCGAAAACGTGCGTTTCAATATCGGCGAGAAGAAAGACGACGAGGCGTTGGCAAAAAAATATGCAGCCTTGTGTGATGTATTCGTGATGGATGCCTTCGGTACCGCTCACCGGGCCCAGGCCTCAACCCACGGGGTTGGTGTCCATGCCCCGGTCGCTTGCGCGGGCTTGTTGCTGACTGACGAACTCGACAATTTGGCAAAAGCGCTTGCTGAGCCCGCACGCCCGATGGTTGCGATCGTCGGTGGTTCGAAAGTCTCGACCAAGCTCACCGTGTTGGAGGCGTTATCTGAAAAGGTTGATCAAATGGTCGTTGGTGGCGGAATCGCTAACACGTTTTTGAAGGCCGCTGGTCACAATGTCGGCAAGTCACTGTGCGAAAATGACCTGGTCGATACGGCCAAGATGCTGATCGGGAAAATGGAAGCACGCGGGGCCAGCATACCGATAGCAACCGATGTTGTATGCGGCAAGGAGTTCAGTGAGACCGCTGAGGCTACGCTGAAACCGGTCGAAGCGGTCGAAGACGATGATATGATTTTTGACATCGGCCCGGACTCAGCCAAGGCGCTTGCAGATATCATCAGCAAAGCCGGCACGATCGTGTGGAACGGGCCGGTTGGTGTGTTCGAATTCGATCAGTTCGGTGACGGCACCAAAATGGTTTCGATGGCGATCGCCGATTCCGACGGTTTCAGCCTGGCCGGGGGCGGCGATACGATCGCGGCAATCCAAAAGTACGGTATATATGACCGAGTCTCTTATATATCGACCGCGGGCGGGGCGTTCCTGGAGTACCTCGAGGGTAAGACGCTGCCCGCTGTGGCAATGCTGGAAGCGCAGGCGTCAAAGAAATAGCGCAAACGCGTAACGAAAGATTGCTGACGACATGCACAGCAACGACGGTGTTCGACGTGCCGTCTGGCCCCAGCCAAGCAGTGCCTGAAATGCGCAGAACCAAAATAGTCGCGACGCTTGGGCCTGGTTCCAGTTCGCCCGACGTGATCGAGGAAATGGTTAGTGCGGGGGTGGATGTTTTTCGCCTGAACTTTTCACACGGTTCGCAGGCGGAACAGCGTCACCGCTATCAACAGATACGCGCCTGCAGTGAAAAAGCGGGCCGGATTGTCGGCGTGCTGGCCGACCTGCAAGGGCCGAAGATCCGTACCGGGCGATTCGTCGAGCATCGGGTGCAGTTGATCAGAGGTGAACGCTTCATCCTGGATGCTGATCTGGGAGAGGATGAGGGCACCAGTGAGCGGGTTGGAATCACATACAAGGACCTGCCGAAGGATGTGAGGCCCGGCAACCAGCTGCTGCTCGACGATGGCCGTGTTGAACTTGATGTGATCGAGGTAAACGGCAATGAGATACATTGCACTGTCGCCTACACCTGTGAGCTCTCGGACAGCAAAGGTATCAATCTGAAGGGTGGAGGTTTGTCGGCGCCCGCCCTGACTGCGAAGGACAAGGAAGACATCAAAGTCGCTGCGGAGCTGGGCGTGGACTACGTCGCCCTGTCGTTCGCGCGGTCGGCAGAAGATGTCGAACTTTGCCGGCAGTATGTGCGTCAGGCCGGCAGTGCCGCCGGGATCGTGACCAAGGTTGAGCGTGCGGACGCGATCAAAAACATCGATGAAATCATCGAGGCGTCTGATGTGATTATGGTCGCGCGCGGTGATCTCGGTGTTGAACTCGGCGATGCGGAATTGCCGGCGATTCAGAAGAGTCTCATCAAAAATGCGCGCGACAATAATAAGGTCGTGATCACCGCGACCCAGATGATGGAATCGATGATCGACAATCCTATTCCGACTCGGGCCGAGGTTTTCGACGTCGCCAATGCCGTTCTGGATGGTACCGATGCGGTGATGCTGTCGGGTGAAACCGCGGTCGGCCGTTATCCTGTCAAGGTCGTACAGGCGATGAGCCGAATTTGCGAACATGCCGAGCAGCAGTCGGCCGCGCGTTTGTCCGATCATCGGGTTCACCTGATGTTTGGTAGGGTTGATGAGGCGATCGCGATGGCTACAATGTATACCGCGAACCATCTCGATGTAGCAGCAATCGCATCGCTGACGGAATCCGGGGCCACGGTGTTGTGGATGTCGCGCATCAGCTCGGGTATACCGATTTATGCCTTGACTCGGCATCATCGGACACAACGCAAGGTTGCGCTGTACCGTGGGGTCTATCCGGTCAACGTTGAGAATGACAGGATTGGGCCGATACACGTCAGCCAATGTGTCATCGATGTGCTGCTGGGCAGGCGAATCGTATCAAAAGGTCAGCGGATTATTTTGACGCGCGGTGACCTTATTGGTGAGAAGGGTGCGGGTACCAACGCGATGAAGATCGTGGACATACCTGAGTAACGGATTTGGCAAATCGAATTTATTTCAAGAGAAAAAACGTTCACGTTTTAGGAGACCTACAATGGCTTTACTTTCAATGAGACAGTTGCTCGACCATGCCGCTGAGAACGACTATGGCATGCCGGCATTCAATGTAAACAACATGGAGCAGGTCCACGCGATCATGCAAGCCGCGGATGAAACCGACAGCCCGGTGATTATGCAGGGTTCGGCGGGCGCACGCTCTTATGCGGGCGAGCCCTTCCTGCGCCACCTGATCAGTGCTGCTGTCGAGATGTATCCGCACATTCCTGTGGTCATGCACCAGGATCACGGCGCGGAGCCTGCGGTATGCCTGCGTTCGATCCAGTCGGGCTTCACTTCGGTGATGATGGATGGCTCGCTGATGCCCGATATGAAGACGCCTGCGAGTTATGAGTACAACGTCGATGTGACCCGCAAGGTTGTCGAGATGGCACACGCCGGCGGCGTATCGGTCGAAGGCGAGCTGGGCTGCCTGGGCTCGCTGGAAACCGGCGAAATGGGCGAAGAAGATGGCCACGGTGCCGAAGGCAAGCTGGACATGGATATGCTGTTGACCGGCGTCGAAGAAGCGGCGGATTTCGTCGATAAGACCGGTGTTGATGCGCTGGCCATTGCGATCGGCACCTCGCACGGTGCGTACAAGTTCACCAAAGAGCCGACCGGCGAGATTCTGCGTATCGACCGCATCCGCGAAATCCACGCACGCATCCCAAACACCCACCTCGTGATGCACGGCTCGTCTTCGGTTCCACAGGACTGGCTGGAGATCATCAACAACTTCGGTGGCGACATGGGTCAGACCTACGGCGTACCGGTTGAAGAAATCCAGGAAGGCATCAAGAACGGTGTGGCCAAGGTCAACATCGACACCGACCTGCGCATGGCATCGACCGGCTCAATTCGCAAGCATCTGAGCGATAATCCTTCAAACTTCGATCCACGCAAGTTCCTGAAGGAATCGACCAAAGCGATGAAGGAAATCTGCAAGGCGCGCTACGAAGCCTTCGGCTGCGCCGGCAATGCTTCGAAGATCAAACCGGTCTCACTCGAGAAGATGGTCGGGTTTTATCACTAAGCGAATTGTCGTCAGATGCGTCGAAAGAGGGGGCTTTTGCCCCCTTTTTTGTAATCGGAATCGTTATAAAAAGAAGAAGTCCGCAGAAGAACACAGATAAACACAGATGTTTTGATGTGCTTCTGCTGCGCAGACGCACATCAGGGCGCGCCTTGTGCCCGACGGGACAACCCAGAAACATAATCCGTGTTCATCTGCGTTCATCTGCGGACCCCAAAAAAACATGATTGAAACCATAACCGAATTCACCGGCACGTTGGCCGGATACCTCTGGAACAATGGCCTGACGATGTTGATCCTGGTCGGTACGGGTTTGTACTTGACCGTACGTCTGCGATTTGTCCAATTGACCGGTTTTCGCCACGGCTTGGTGCTGATCTCCGGCAAGCTCAGTCGCGATACCGACAGCGGCGAAGTCAGCCATTTTCAGGCGCTGGCGACCGCGCTGTCTGCGACGGTCGGCACGGGTAACATTGCCGGTGTCGCGACGGCGATTTCGCTCGGTGGACCGGGCGCCCTG
>JARFQK010000057.1 GCA_029287815.1 Gammaproteobacteria bacterium | reverse complement strand
CACCACAGAAGAGTTTAGCTGGTAATCCAATGAAATCTTATTGGCAGCAATAACCAACATAATATTGGCGGCGTATATTTCATTGTCACTCAGTTCGAGCCTTTGCCCTTGCATCTTTCCCGACTCGACGACTACAACAGCAGTCAAGTAACACGAAATTGACTTGGCTAGATGATATGAAATTCTGCTGTAATCTCGTGGTTCTTCAGCCATACTCACGTACACCCGGTTGGAATCTCTACGCATAATGTACCTGCAATATTTACCCCAGGTTATGGCATCTACCCGATACCGAGATATGCAATCCTGTCTTTGCCTTTTTTCTTGGCCTTGTACACAGCTGCATCTGCTTGTCTGAATAACAGCCTCTCGTCGATCGAGCTGTCAGGTACCAGACTCGACACGCCGAAATTCATTGTTACCCTGAACATTTCTTTGTCATCGTTGTTCGCCAGTTTCCGCATGTCGAGTCTGATACTTTTCGCCAGCGCTACCGCACCATGCAGATCGGTGGCGGGCAGTATGATGGCAAATTCTCCACCACCGATACGGGCCACCAGGTCAGCACCACGCCGGATGTGTTGCTCTAACAACACGGCGACTGACTTGAGAACCAGATCACCGGCTTCATATCCATGGGTGTCGTTGCAGCGTTTGAAGTTGTCTATGTCCGCTATGATCAGTGACAGCACGTGATTGTCGCGCATTGCCCGGTACCACTCCCGTTCCATCGCTTCTTCGAACCCACGTCGATTGGCCACACCGGTGAGGTGATCGAAATTAGCCTGATATTGGCTGTTGATTCGTTCGATAATCGACTCATGCGCCGTCCTGTAAATTTCCCGCGACAAAAGGTACAGCAGCGTGAAGTAAAATGGGATAACGAGCCCAATGGCGTTTGCAGCCAGTGTTTCGTCCGCTATGAGATGCAGCATAATGGGGGTAATTGCAGGCAAGAGGAATACCGGGTATGCGATACGATGATATGACAGCGACGAAGTAGCGGCCGAGCACATACCAACAATCAGCAGTGCCAGAAACAAACCCTGTTCCGGCTGGTCAGGAACGTAAAACAGGCCACCAGCTGCCCCCCAGAGAACGCCGGAAATCGCCACCGACGCCACGAACAGTTTCTCCCAAAAGCGCGTTTGTGCTTCGTCAATAAACCCGGTCGGTAATCGCCGTGCTGCCAACCATCTGGTGAGATTGAATATGATCATGACCAACAACCAGGTGATCAGCAGACTTTGGCGGGCGGTAGTCCAAAATCCAACGGCAAGGGTCACACTTCCGGCAATATTCCCCAAGAATATAAAAATCGAGTGGCGTAACAAAACCTTGAGGTGCTCGGTTCGCGCGCGCTCCGCTCTCTGCAATTCTGATCGCATTTTCCAGAGGGAATCGAGGCCGCTTGTTTCGCTATTGCTCAAGGACGTGCAGCTCGGCTATATCTGGCGTCACGTGGCAATATTGGGGTTTTGTTCTTTGGGTTTTCTTATTCATATCCGCTGAATGTCCGAAAACGAGCGTCGTACTTTGCCGCGTGACAATCCATTGTGAACTCAAGAAGTCGAACTCACTCCCTGTTGAGAATGTTTTTCATATCTGCAGAAAAACGACGGCCAACAGAAATCTGAAGGCCGCTGCTCGGTGACCTTAAAGCCACCGCTGCCGCATAGTCATATACGCCAGTACTGAAAATTATATGAACAGCTTCCTACTGGACGCTTGCCGCTATACGCCAACATCTTGACCGTAAGCGACTTCAGGTAGTAAAGGCGCCATAACAACTGGCGATCACATGGGCTGGAATGAATCTGGAGACAGGTGGATTACTGTCGACAAAAATCAGGCGCTGCCGCGGAACTCCTGGGGCGTAGACCCCGTCCAGCGCTTGAATGCTCGGGAAAATGAGGATTGCTCGGAGAAACCGATCAGGTAGCTGATTTCTACCAGTGTAAAGCGGGCATCGGCGAGGTACGATACGGCCAGTTCTTGGCGCACAGTCTCGACGAGTTTGCGAAACGTGGTGTCCTCGGCAGCCAACTTGCGCTGAAGGGTGCGGGGACTCATCTGCAGCGCGTCGGCCACCACCTTGTCGGTAAGGTTACCCGATGGCAGATAATCGCCAATGACACGCTTTGTCCGCGAGACGATATCGTCACGTTGCAGTTTTGCAAGATATTCGCTGAGCGTTCGGTCGAGCGTAAGGGCCACCTCGCGGTTGGACGCAGGCAGCGGCTTATCGAGAATCTCTGAGGGGAAGGCCATGGTGGCGACCGGCTCGCCAAATCGCACGGGACAGCGGAAAAATCCGGAGAATTCATCCGTGGCGGATTCCGGCTCAGAATGTAAAAAGGTGACTTCGAGCGGATCGAGATCTGCGCCATAGACGCGCCGGCACGCATCCAGCACAACGGCCCAGTGGGTATCCTCGAGAATCGCAGGCTCGACGAGTTCACCACGTTTCGGGCTATATGAAAGAATTGTGTGGTCGTTGCGCTCGACAACCGAGTAGCTGATCATGTCGTACACCAGCGCGTTGTAACGCACCAGACGATTCAGCGCGTCGCGCAGTGTGGTGCTGGCCAAAAAGGCGCAGCCAAGGGCATGAAAATCGCTTGGCTGCCACACCTGTGCGATGCTCAGGCCGAAGCCCGGGTCACTAAGCATCTCCGACACCCGCGTCCAGACAAGGTGCTCCTGCTTGGCTGAGAAACGGACCTGTGGATTGTCCAGAGTTTCGATATCGAGACCCGCTTCCTTGAACAGCGGTGTTGGGTCGATGCCCCGGCGCTCCAGCATCCGCCACAGGATGCGAGCAGTCGTTGCGATTGCCGTTCCGGTCATTTAAGGGTCCCGGGCTTCCGTCGGGACCGCAACACAACTGCCCACCAGCCCACCAGCGGCAGTCGTGCGAATAGTTTCTGCTGTTTGCCCATGTGGCAATCTTTGAATTCAATGGGAAACATGTCAAGTATATTTTCCGGAAACATCCGCCTCTCTTTCGTGTCACATGCTACGGGCACAGAGTGTCTACCGCAGGGTTGGGCACCTCGTCCGGCCAGACTCGCGCATCATACCGTCCGTCGCCATAGAAGCCGTGCAGTTCTCTTTTCGACACCCACACTATCTACAACAGCTTTGCCAGTGTTACGGCTCAGTGGGACTCCAATTCCACGTCCTGATGGTGGAGGTCAGGTATTCGCCCATGAATGTGTATATCGGCAAAGAAAAAGTAGATTTCCGCCAAAACAAACAACAATCCTATTGAACGACCTTAAACTGGTAGATAGGGGAGATCGCTTCCCGTACCAGGACAGAGTGGGGGTAGGAGACAATGGAGAGTTACTACAAATGTTTCCCTCGGTGGGTCGGTTCTGGACAGATCTACATGGAATCCAGGGCCTTTTTATAACTTTCACATGCCTGCTCATTGGACTTGTTTTTATTCAGGCATTTTCTGTAATCTTCAAGTATCTTTGCTTTCTCATTATGAACTGACGCTTCGGCTTTTGATGCTTCCGTCGACGCCCTTGCTGCCTCTTTATGTGGATTACTGCATCCATTTAGCCCGATCACCAACAAGGCGTAACAAACACCGGTCATTGCGTTACGTATCATTTTCATTTCTCCTCTGTGAATTTAGATAACACCGTTACCCGCAACTAAAGATACTATCTATCTATACTTACTGCTGCAAGAAGACTAATGACCCCAGATTATCGAATGAATAGCCTCTCAGCGAATCGGAGCTTTCAGCTTGATCCATCTAAACAGCAGTCCTGCTCACTATCAGATATATTTAATCGCAGCCCATTGCTGATTTAACTGGCTAAAGTTGTTTCTCAATGGGAAGTAGCCCTATGAACCAGGCGCTGAAACGGCGCCAGAAACCGACCTCCGGCTCTGAGTAGTAACGAACTTCCTTTCCATTGTTCTCGGTAAGCCATACCAGGCGTTCGGCGCCTGTTTCACTATCGGTGTCGAGTATCACGCGGTAGCTGTTTTCGGGTCGAACGCCATCGTCCATAAAATCGATAACCTGCGCTGCCAGTGCGGCACTCTTAACCAGGATAACAATTTCTGTATTGAGCGCGGTTGAGCGGGGATCGAGGTTAAACGACCCAATCGCAACAACTTCGCGGTCCACGACACCAGCCTTGGTGTGCAGGCTTGCCTTAGATCTCCCGGCTAGCAGAGACCAGCTTTTCTTCTCGGACGCCGCATCAGGTCGAAGCTCGTAGACTTCCACGCCATTCCTGATCAGATCGCGACGATATTTGGCATAGCCAGCGTGCGCCGCAGCGACGTCGTTGGTCGCCAATGAATTGGTGAGCAGCCGCTGACGTATTCCTCTTTCCTTGTTAATACGCGCTCTTTCGATATTCTCCGGCCCAGGGACTACATAGGCTGATTCGACCAGAAGTTCGGACTCCTTGTGTTTGCCCAACTCGATCAGATGAGCCATCACGTCTTCATTGCGGGTATGCAGCTTGTCGGGTTCGTCATACAGGGCGTGGGCTGGCGCCCAGATAAAATTGCCACGCAACTCCGTCAACCTCGCCATTACCGAACTGCCGGTGGTGTCGATTGGGTAGGGAAAGTCCTTCATCTCAGCCACCGAGTTATACAGCTGATTTATCCTTTTCTGCAATTCTTCTTGCGTAAACTGCTCAGTTATAACAACGCCGACAGGTACGGAATATTTGCTGTTCCAGTATGTGTCAAAGCTAGCGGAAACATCCTGCACTAGCGGGCCGACCACTGCCAGGTCCAGGTCCCGAAAATTGTCGGCGCTACTTATGCCGAAATAATTGTCGCCGATATTGCGCCCGCCGACGATAGCAATCGCATTGTCAACGATGAAGGCCTTGTTGTGCATGCGGTAGTTAAGTCGCCTGAGGTCGAAAAAGAGTTCCAGGCCGCGGAATGTGCGTTTCTTGAAAGGGTTGAATAAGCGTATCTGGATATTGGGATGCTGGTCCATCCGCGCCAGGTTGAAATCCGTCTTCCCGGTCGTCATGTGGTCGATCAGCATGCGTACCCGCACACCGCGGTCGGCCGCACGAAGGATTCGCTCCGCCAGTATGCGCCCTGCGGAATCGTTCTCCCAGATATAGTACTGAGTGTCTATGGTTCTCTCAGCCTGATTTGAAAGGCCTGCGCGGGCGCGGAATCCCCACTCGCCGGTGGGTACCAGTGCCACACCAGACTTACCGGGATGTGCAGAGATCTCTTGTTGGAAAAAACGGCCTAGTTCGGTTTCCTCAGGGTCGGTGAGTGCTGTGGAAACTGGACGTTCGTAATCCGTGGGGATGGTTGTTGCGCAGCTGGCGAGCAGCAGGCAGAAATAGCATAGAAATGTCAGACGCACTGATGTCATTACAACCAAAGCCGTATCAAACTGTCCTTCTGTTCTCTGGACG
>JARFQK010000383.1 GCA_029287815.1 Gammaproteobacteria bacterium | reverse complement strand
TTCCCTAGGTTTAGCCTGGAGCGAATAGTAGCCATTCTCCAAAATCCGATAGGTCTTTACTCGATGCTTTTTGCCAGTATCTGTTTGCGTTCTTTGAAATGCACTGCCGTCAGGGTCGAACCAGAGACTGATCGCTGAATTGCGCCCCAGTATTTTGGTGTCCAAATCGAGACGATAGGTGGGATCGGTCTGTGGCACCGTTCCTTGACCACTTTTCGGTTCGAGTAAGGCGGCTTTGGACGTGGCCAGAGATATTTGATTCATCTGGACCTCGATATTCATCCCAAAGAACAGGACATGAGTCTTGTAGCTCAGACTTTTCCATTTGACGCGAGACGGGTCAAATTTCGAATCTTGCGCCAATGACCATGACGGATAGCTGTTGATGCCGATGAGTAATGCAAGCATCAGGTGTATTGGCTTCATCTTTTCCCAGGTTGTGAGGACAGACAATGGCTATTGCGATTATTGGGGAAAAATTTGACACTAAGAAGTTAGCAAATATTGGGGGTCGAAGCAAACCGGAGCCTCTTCCAATATGAAATCATACAAAAGCTGATTGAGATGCTTTTTGAATAGGTATACTGTCCCCGCTCTCCTCTGTCCCCGCTCTCCTCGCGTTGCGATTTAACTGTAGATCAGCTCTGACCAGCGGTCCTGTTCTTTCATTTCTTCGGTCATCCAGCGCCAGCGCGCTTTGGAGCCTGCGGCTTGCTGCATGACCTCGTCGAAATTGCTGAGCGTCGTCTCCAGGCCGGCGAGGTAGATGTGGGTTTTCGGGTCCTGAACCAGTTCCCAGATGTCCTCGGCTTTATCTTTGAGCACATTTTGCAGGCCATCATCCGTGTTCATCCACGGGCGCTGACTCAAGCCTTCGAAAGCCTTGAAGGTCTTCTGGTCGTAGTAATTGCCCAGGTCGTCCTTGATATCGTTGCGATACAGCGTCTCCATACCGGTGCGCGCGCCGTAGAACAGCACGACCTGGCCTTTCCAGTCCGGCTGCTGTTCATAGATGTGTTGCATGAATGCGCGGAACGGCGCGATGCCGGTGCCGCTGCCGATCATCAGCAGGTTGGTCTCGGGGTCGGTCGGGAGCTTGAAGGCTTCGCCGTAAGGCCCAGTGAAGATGATGCTGTCACCGGCCTTCAGATTACACAGGTAATTCGACGCGATACCGGGATGCTCTTCGCCGCTGAACTCATCGATATAGAAACAGCGTCTGACACAGAGCTCGATTTCGACCGAGCCACCCTCAGTTGTTTTCGGGCTGTTCGCGATCGTGTACAAACGGAAATGCGCCTCGTGGCCGAATTCGTGCGGACCGGGCACGATCACGCCGACGTGCTGGCCTTCGTGGTAGCTGAAATCAGCCTGATCGACTCTCAGAATAATACTGCGCACTTCCGGCACGGTGTCGGGTGTGATGCGCTCTGAGCTGACAACCGTCGCCTCACGTTTGTTCGAGGTCTCAAAATCACTCAGGTAGGTCATCGCGATGGCTCCTCCGTTATCTCGATTGTTATTTCTTCGTCAATGGTGTTCGTGGCTTGTTGCGCTTCGCGCCTGGCGCAGCGGCCACCGACGCAAAGACAGCTCTTACCGCAGCCACTGCCCTCTTCCTTCGCCGGCCCGAATTCCGGATGTCGCGCTGCATAGTAGCGCGCGAGCTGCTGGATCGTCAGCCAGCCGACCAGTATCAACAGGATCGCAACGCTGGCGATGATCAAATCAACCATGCTGCGCCCCCAGACCGGCAAAGCCCATGAAGGCCAGTGACAACAAGCCAGCGAGCATCAGAGTCAGCGCCGCGCCCTGACTCACGTTCGGGACTTTGGCCAGTTCCAGATGCTGCCTCAAGCCGGCCATCAGCATCAGCGCGATCGTGAAACCGACGCCCGCGCCCAGACTGAACGCGAGACTCTGCAAGAAGTTGTATTCGCGCGAGGTCTGGAACAGCGCGACGCCCAGAATCGCGCAGTTCGTCGTGATCAACGGCAGAAAAATACCCAGCGCCCGAAACAGCGCCGGGCTGAATTTCTTCATCGTCATTTCGACCAGCTGCACCGCCGATGCGATCACCGCAATATAACAGATCAGGCGCAGGTACTCGATTTCGAACAGTTTCAACAGCCAGTTGATGCCGTAGGCGCAGATCGAACTGACCAGCATGACGAAGATTACCGCGAGTCCCATGCTCAGCGCGGTGTCGCGCTTCGCCGACACGCCGAGAAACGGACAGATGCCGAGAAACATCGCCAGCACGAAGTTGTTCACGATGGCTGCGTTCAGGAAAATGAACGTGACCGAATCAGCGTTCATGCTGAGCAACCTCCCCCAGCTCGGTGCGGCGTTGCTTGCGCAGCCGGAACGCGGCGAAGATCAGCAACCAGGTCCCGAGCACGAAGAAACCGCCGGGCGGCAGGATCATGACCACCCAGGGCTGAAAGTTTTCGCCGAACAACGAGACGCCGAACAGCGAGCCGGACCCCAGCACTTCCCTGACCACCCCCAGACTCAGCAGGGCCAGTGTAAAGCCCGCGCCGATGCCCAGACCGTTGACCACGGTGGCCCCGAGCGGCTGTTTGGATGCATAGGCCTCGGCGCGTCCGAGGATCATGCAGTTCACCACGATCAGCTGAATGAACGCACCGAGAGCGTTGTACAGGTCCAGGCTGATCGCCTGGATCGCATAATCGACCATTGTGACGAAGGTCGCGATGATGATGATGTAGGTCGCGATGCGGACCTGCTTCGGAATGTAGTGGCGCAGCAGCGACACCAGGCTGTTCGAGGCGACCAGGACGAAGGTGCTGGCCAGCCCCATCGCCAGCGCGTTGATCGCCGAATTCGTGACCGCCAGCACCGGACACATGCCCAACAACATCACGAAAACCGGATTCTCTTCCCACAAACCCCGCAGGAAGGTATCCAGCGTGACCGGTTCGTGCTGTTCCGGGCGGCCGGGCATCAACAACGCCTCCGCGACGGCTGAGGCCCGTGTATCATCAGCGCATGTCGTGCGCACACACTCAAGACGCAGGCTCCATCACAGCAAGATTATTCTGAATCAACGGTACGTACCGCTGCGCGCTGTCATTCAACATCCGTGCGATCGCTTTCGACGATATGGTCGCACCCGAAATCGCATCGATCTGCCAGGCCTCGCTCTTCTCGCCTTGTTTGACTAATACGATCGCCCGCTCGAGGCCATCGCCCGTCGCGTTGGCACGCGCCTCCAGAGCCGTGAAGTTTTCCTGGAACACCGGATCTTTGGCGATCTTGTCGCCGATCCCCGGCGTTTCGGCCATCTTCAACACTTCGATGCCGCGAATGCACTGGCAATAGGGATCGTAACCATAGAGTATCCGGATCACATCCTGATAACCTGCAGCCGCGGCCTCGAGCGCGACGCCCTTGAGCCGGCCATCCTGGCCATAGCCTGCGTACAGTGCGGTGCCTTGCAGATCAGATTGCGCCAGCTCGATGCCACGATCGGTGATCATGAAGTCCTGGCGCGAGATCGCGCCCGGAATAACCTTGAATAGCGCGCGTTCGATCGCCAGTCGCTTGTTCTCTTCGATAATCGGCAGCGTGATACGGTAGGACAACACGACCAAGAGACCGGACAGGGTCGCGACCAGTCCGAGCGTGCGCAGCATGCTGCGCGTCAGCGCGGGACTGACCGGCGACTGAGCGGTGCCTTCCTGGATCACGGTTTTCGCCCCTCGCCAAAGATCTTGGGCTGGGTGACCAACGAAATCAGTGGTGAAATCGCATTACCGAGCAAGATCGCGTACATCACGCCCTCGGTCAAGCCGCCGAACAGTCGGATCACGACCGTGAGCATGCCTATGAACAACGCATAGATCCAGACACCCAAAGGCGTTACCGGCGAAGCGACCATATCGGTGGCCATGAACACCGCGCCGAGCATAAGCCCTCCGGATAGCAGTACGAACAACGGATCCGGATAGCGGCTCGCATCCAACAACCACAACGGCAAGCTGACGATGACCGCGCCGAGCATCACCCCGACCGGTAAACGCCAGTCCAGCATCCGGCGTACCGCCAGATAGATACCGCCGAGCAGGATGATCAGCGCGGAGGTCTCACCGGCCGACCCGGCGATGGTTCCGGTCAACAGGTCGGGCCATGGGGTGATGATCTGTTCAAATTTCTGCAACGCGAGCGGTGTCGCGCCTGAAAATCCATCGACGGTCCTCTGTTCGATCCATTCCCCAATCGGCACCGGTTTCATGAACGGTGCGGTCAGCGTCGACGGAATCACTTCGCTGAAGCGACCGGGCAGAAACGGCGGTGACCAGGTCGTGATCGCGACCGGGAAGGCAGCCTGCACGAAAGCGCGGCCAACCAGTGCAGGATTCATCACGTTGTAGCCGAGACCGCCGAACAAGGCTTTGCCAAGACCAACGGCGACAAACGCCGCGACGGCCGCCATCCACAGTGGAAAGCCCGGGGGTAAGGTCAACGCGAGCAACAAACCTGTGATCGCGATGCTGCCGTCGCTGATGCTGCTGGCCTTGCCGGAAAGCCGGCAAAAAAGCGCTTCGCTGAGCATGCAGGTCAGCGTCGTCGTGATCAGCAAGAGCAACACGCTGATACCGAACGCATACACTGACCAGGCGCACACCGGCAGTAACGCGTAGACCACGTTGCGCATGATCTGCGGCACGCTGACCATTTGTTTCAGGTGCGGTGAACTGCGCAGGTCGGTCGTGATTCTGAGCTCAGACATCTGAGGCCTCGGTGATCGCGCAACGGGCAGTCAATGTAGCCATCATCCGGCCTGTTGGGCGCGGTCGCGATTGACTGACTTGGCAACGCGGAAATACTGCACCAGCGGGATATTCGATGGACAGACATAGCTGCAACTGCCGCATTCGAAACAGTCATTCAGGTGATAATCGCTGGCCATGGTTGCATAGTCGCCAGATGCGGCCAACAGGCCCAGCATCGATGGGTTCAG
>JARFQK010000248.1 GCA_029287815.1 Gammaproteobacteria bacterium | reverse complement strand
GAGGTTGATCAACACGCCCATGCGGAAAAGGCCGAGTGCCAGGCGCAACAGCCCGACCAGCAAGGCCAGCAACATGGAGAGCTGTATGAACTCGTCGGTGCCGCGGCTGGCCAGTGGCTCGATCGCCGCCGCCGACATCAGGGACAACATTGCGACCGGGCCGGTGTGCAGGAAGCGCGATGCGCCCCACAGGGATGCGACGATCACCGGCAGAAAGGATGCGTACAGCCCGTAGACCACCGGCAGGCCCGCCAGCGATGCATAGGCCATGCTCTGCGGAACGAGGATCATCGCGATCGTGAGACCGGCGATCAGGTCGGCTCGCAGGTTTTCCGCCGTGGGCGGGAACCATCTCAAGAAAGGAAAAATCTTAACTAGCAAATTTTCACCACATTTAGTTTCCTCTGCATTTTAACCTATTAATCGGGATCGCAGGCATGCGACACCGCCGATCGTGCATGCCTGCCTCACTGCATTGCAGGCGTCGCCACGATCGTGACCGAGTCAGGCGACAACTGTGCTCTTGTCGTTCTGATTCGAGGCAGGCTTAAGCTGCTTGCGAGCCTGTTCACCGGTCGCCACCACGACCACCGGTACCGGAATCGCGTTCTTGGGCTGGGTACCATGCAGGTAGCTGCGCCCGAGATATCCGGAATCCTTGCAGGCCAGGAAAGCAACTTCCGGATGGCTGCGCAGGTAGCGCGCCAGGCCCGCAACGGGTTTGCCGCTGAGGTTCACCAGTTTCATCTCGACACCAGCTGCTTCGAGGTTTGCCTGGTGCGGCTGCAGCAGGCTGCGCGCGGTGCTCTCGGATTCAAAGGTCAGCACCGTCAGCTCGTGCCGCAGGCGCATGCAGGTCTGGATCACGTAATCCATTACTTCAGGCGGCAGCTCGCTGCCCAGGTAAAGTGCCACGCGGCGGGCCTTGCTGCGCGCATCGGCCTGTATCGGTTCGAGTACTTCCTCGACCTGCTGCTGGGCGGTGCCCTTCTCCTGCGACAGAACACGTGCTTTCTCCCGCGGTGTCAGGTATTCACCGGCATGCGCGTAGGCCAAGGCGTCCAGCATCTGTTTCAGGGTTTCGTTTAATTTTTTCATCGTACTCTCCGCTTGTAGAAATATTAGTATCTTTGTATGTATTAATGCAAGCGGCGTGCCAGGAACGTGTATTCAATCAAATCAACAAGTTGGAGCGGAACGGTTTTAATGGCTGTTGCGAAATGTAACATTTTCTTTGGTGAGGCGTGGATTAGGGGTGTAACGGTGTTGTAATATGCAACGACTTTCGATGGCCAGAGGTCCGGAAACCATGACCAGTCTGCACAATAAGATCCTGACCTCATATGGGCTCTCCAAGGCTGCGCTTGTGATATTTGTCGCCGTGGTCATCGCCGACCTTCATTACCTGCAGACCCATATTGTCGAGGGCGAGGCGGTCAATAATCTGTATGTAGCCAGCCAGACGATACGCCGGGATGAGAAGAATTTGTTCCTGTATCACAGTGAGCACGATCTAGAACAGCTGCGGCTGCAGCTCGACAAGGCGAACAAGGCGCTGACGGAAGGCAAACGTGCCTTCAATGCGGTTGCCGATTCGGGCGAGTTCGGGCAGATCGAGCAGGTGCTGCGCGCATACGAGCAGCAAATCGATCTGTATGCGAATGCGCCGGAGGCAGCACGCGCTGCCAAACAGGAAAAGATCCGCGACATCGGGCATGAGCTCTCGCGGCTGGCCCAGGACGTCAGTCAGCGCCAGCGCGTGATTCTGTCCGAGACCACCCGGGTTGCGGCCCAGACCTTGATCGTCGCCTCTGCGACCGTGATCCTGATCGGACTCATCAGCGCGTTGTTTATGGTGCGCCGCGTCGTGCGGCCGCTTGCGCAGCTCGAAAACCAGCTCGATCAACTCGCGGAGGGCAATGTGCAGAAGCTGGCGCTCCCGTCCAATGACAAGGAAATCCAGTCCTTCGTTTTCCATTTCAATTCGATGCTCGGGCAGCTCCGCGACCAGCAGAACCAGCTGCGACGCCATGAGCGTGCGGCGGCGCTGGGCGTGCTGGTGTCCGGTGTAGCCCACGAATTGAATAACCCGCTGTCCAATATATCAACCTCGGTGCAGTTGCTGCTGGAGGATGATGGCACCACGCGGGAGGACTTGCGCAAGCAGTGGCTGTCACATATCGATGGCGAGACCGAGCGCGCACGGCGTATCGTGAAACGTTTGCTGGACACGGTGCGCCAGCCAACGCAGCAGATGCAGGTGCTCGGTGCTGCACAACTGGTGCGGGCTGCGGTGCTGTTGATTCATCGCCAGCTACCGCCGGATCTGTTCCTGCACATCGAGGATATCAGCGATGGCAAGTTGCTGGTCGATCGCGACCGTATGCAACAGGTCTTCATCAACTTGATCAGGAATGCCGCATGCGCTGGCGCCAAAAACATCTGGGTCACTGGTGAGGAAACGACCTGGGGTGAATCAAGGCCGGAAAATACCAACAACTGCGCCGGCGACGCGGCTGGGATCAGCCGGTTCAAAAACGTGATGCTGATGCGTATCGATGACGACGGACCAGGTATCCCGCCGGATCACTTAACGAAAATTTTCGACCCCTTCTTCACCACCCAGTCTGGCGGCGAAGGCACCGGTCTGGGGCTGTACCTGGTCGAAGAAATTGTCAACGAACACCGAGGTTGTATTGCGGTGGAAAACCGTCCCGAGGGCGGTGCCCGATTCTCGATCTGGCTGCCGCTCGAGCAAACATCGCAACCTGAACAGGAGGCCTCATGAGCGAAGACGTGCCACATATCTTGCTTATCGACGACGAGCTCATTGCACTGTCGAACCTGACTCACGTGTTGGAAAAAGAGGGTTACACAGTTACCGCTTGCAAGGATGGGGAAAGCGGCTTGGCCGCAATGCAGAGCACGGAATTCGACCTGGTACTGACCGACTTGCGCATGCCCGGCATCGACGGTACCGACGTGTTGCGCCACATCCGCGAGTTCACGCCGGACGTGCCCGTCATCATGATCACCGGCCACGCCACGCTCGATTCCGCGGTCGAGGCCATGAAAGCCGGTGCCTATCACTACATCGCCAAACCGTTCCGCCTCGACGAGGCGCGCGGAGTTGTCCGTTCGGCGCTGGAACTGCGTCGAATCAAGCGGGAGAACCGCCAGCTCAAGGAACGCATCGAAGATCTTTCCAGTCATGCCTCGATCATCACCCAGGACCTCGGCATGCAACGCGTGCTGGAAACGGCCACGCAGATCGCCGGTACGGATACCAGTGTGGTAATTTACGGCGAATCCGGCACCGGTAAGGAGCTGCTGGCGAGGTTCATTCACCAGCACAGCCAACGCTCGGACGGTCCCTTCGTCGCGTTCAACTGCGGCGCTTTGCACGAGGAGATCGCGGCCAGCGAGCTGTTTGGTCACGAGAAAGGTGCGTTCACCGGCGCGACCGCCACCAAGATTGGTCTGTTCGAAGCGGCACAGGGCGGCACGTTGTTCCTCGATGAAGTCGCTGAGATGCCATTGCTAATGCAAGTGAAGCTGTTGCGCGTGCTGCAGGAACGCGAAGTGATGCGGGTCGGTTCGACGCAGCCGATCGACATCGACGTGCGTGTGATCGCTGCCAGCAACCGCGATCTGAAAGCCGCGGTGGAGGAGGGCCAGATGCGCAACGACCTGTATTTCCGGCTCAACGTCGTGACTCTAAGTCTGCCCGCGCTGCGTGAAAGGCGCGACGACATCCCGCTGCTTGCGTACTATTTCATGCGGAAATTCTCCACAATCATGGAACGCGATGTGCAGGAGATCAGCACCGAGGCGATGCAACGGCTGGTGGATTATGACTATCCTGGCAACATTCGCGAACTGTCCAACTTTATCGAACGTGCTGTTGCCCTGGCCCACGAAAAGACGCTCGATATCGAGCATCTGCCGCAAAATCTGGGCTCGCTCAGCGTTACTGTGTTCAAACCTGAGCGGGCGGCGACCCCGTCGACGCTGAAAGAGCAGGAGACCGAGCACATCTTGCACGCGCTGAAGATGGCTGATGGCAATCGCACCCAAGCCGCGAAGATCCTCGGCATCGATCGCGTCTCCTTGTGGCGCAAACTCAAAAAGCTTGGAATTGATGACTGACGGGCGGCAGAAGGCGGCTTACTGTCTGAATTCGACAGGCTGGCAAGATTGAAGAGCCGGTAACGGCTCATCGGCCAGTCGTTGAATGATCAAACTCTGACAGTACAAAGGGCCTTGATATCAGGACAGAATGAAGCTATTGACGTTTCTGAGAATCAGCTGACGAGCTGAAGTTTGGCCTTCTTGTCGTTGTCTTGCGTGCACAGGCACGAGGCCTGTTCGCGCGTGTAAAACACGCCGTCACGAAGGAAACCTGCGATTATCGTGGATCTGACCGCAACGATCTTGCCGGCATCGTCACGCTCGGTTACCCAATCGGTTGGCACGCCATCCAGTATATGAAACGGTGCAGGGGAGCCGTCGGCGAAGCGCGCAATCTCCGCTGTGTTCGATTCGGTGTCGAAGAATGCGGCTTGAAAGCCCTCGCACCGGTTCTCTTCGCTGACACCGCCGGTATCTTTAAATTCCGTATTTTGTCGATGCAGTTCCTGGTGTGATAGTGATTGTTTCATCGTTTTTTCATGCATTTGCTGGTCAATGTTCAACCAGTAGGTTTAGGTCAAGTTACGCCTATGTCAGATTGCCAGTCAGCGTAGCTGGTTTCGAAGCACCCGCCAATACTCTCAGTTCTACTCTGCGTTGCATCGGTGGCGGCGGTCGGCCAAGCCTTTTGCATGCAATCCGCATTGCGAAAGTATCATCGTAAAAATTATATTAATCAGATACATAAAAAACATATGTATCAAATTACTTTACTAATTTAGCTCGGCTGCTTGCTCTAAATGAGAACAGCATACTATTCTGACAACAGAAACCTATGAGTTACATCAGACGGTGAGGAATCAAGACCAAGGCTGACTGTTAACCACGCCAAACTTTCATTGCACGAAGCAGTTTAGTCGCTTCAGGCTGGCTGTGAATATCCCCATTGGGTGGGCGACAAACGAAATTGGTCTCTGAGTTGATAGTGGTCAAATGCCAGCGGGGCCGGTTCGGTCAGAACTTGAGCATGGCCATAAACTGTAATCGCGTCATGTCACCGTCTGCGCCTGTTTCGATTTCACGGTTTGCCAATGCGAGTTCTCCGCCCAGCGTCAGATTCTTGGTCCAGGCATAGAACAAGTTCGCGCGTGCACTCGCAGTGGCCTTGGTTGCGCTGGTGCCGGTCAGGGCCGTATTGTTGTCGATATCGATGCGTGAGTAGGTAAAGTTGCTGCGCCAGTTTGCGTTCCACAAGTGGCGATAGGACGCGAACAGGCCCATCGAATCAATGGCCTCTAACTTATTGTTATTGTTGACAACGGCGCCGTTGGAAACATTCAGGCCGATGTAGCGCCCCATACCGCTGCCGACATTAATACCAAAGCGAATATCATCTTTGTTCTTCAGCAGATATTTACCGGTGAAGCTGACACCCCACGATGTGGTGGAGTCATTATTGATTACAGTTCTACAAGGTTCAACATTTTGTCTTGGCAACGCTATTAGATAATGGTCTAAGTTCTACTAAAGTCTTATTCGCGACGATGCTCTAATTGCTAATATCCGAATCAATCCGCAAGGCCGGTTGGCCGAGACGCATCGGGTTGACCCGGATATTGCACGAAGGATTTGGATTTTACGGGCATACTGGCAAAGCAGGTTGGACGATCGGCTGCATATTCATAGCCTTAGCTATGGATCAAGGGGGATCGTTCAAGATGCGACGCCAGGATGTTCGTAAAACCAAATAGGACAAACTTTAACGGCTGGATCGGCTTTCAATTTGGGTCAATTTGATTGAAGTCACGATGCTTCGCAAGATTAGCGGCCGCCTTCGTGCAATATCCGGGTTCACAGTCTCGACTTCCCGCTCAGAAGAGAGAGTGTCAATGTATCGATTTCATGTTGCAGATGATCATCCGTTGTTCCGCAGTGCGCTGCTGGCAGTGATTAAGCGGCACTATCCTGAGTCGACTGTAGGCGAATCGATGGCGCTTGACGGCGTGATCAGCGATCTGGAGCAGCATCCCGAGACCGATCTTTTATTGCTCGATCTGTATATGCCCGGTAGTCAGGATCTTTTTGGCCTGATCACGGTGCGTGAGCGCTTTCCTGGTATTCCGGTCGCGATCATCTCTGCCGACGAGGAGGTCAGTACCGTCAGTCGAGCAATGGGACATGGCGCCAGTGGCTACATCCCGAAATCCTGCTCACCGCAAATCATTCACCAGGCCATTCACTCGATACTCGACGGAAATCGCTGGATACCCGAGGCGTACCGCAGCAGCCTGACGCCGGTTACCATCGAGGAAAAAGACCTCGCAGCAAAGATTGCAGCACTGACACCGCAACAATACCGGGTGCTGTGTTATCTGCGCGAGGGCTGGATGAACAAGCAGATCGGTTTTGAACTCGGGGTCACCGAGGCAACGATCAAGGCGCACATCACCGCGATCTTTCGCAAGCTCGGCGCGAGTAATCGCACGCAGGCTGTAATCATGCTGAGCAAGATGTCGCTCGAAGAAACCCACGTCAGCTGAAAAGACTGCGCCCGTTAAAGAAATCCACAGATGAACGCCGATAAACACAGTTGGTGGGCAGAGTTTTCGTCCGCGAAAAACGCTCACCACTCCTTGCTGCCACACTTTCGCGTCATTGCGAGCCGCGATAGCGGCGTGGCAATCCCCTGAATCTTGCGCTTTGGTTGAACCGGTGAATTCAATCCGTTGAAATGAAGCGAGAATTGAAGGATTTCTTTACTTCGCGTGCAGTCAGGTGTTAACACACGCCGATAAAAATGTGTTCACACGCCTCTACAGAACCAGGACGCTCAGACATTTCTGTCGATCTGCGTTCATCGGCGTAGCGGCTTTCAAGAAGACGTGCTCAACGGCTTTTCCGCTCTAGATATTTTTCCAACAGCGCTCGCAGCTTCCCGGGCTTGATCGGCTTGCGTAAGAAACCGTAGCGCCGCTGATCTATCAGCTTCAACAGTTCGTCATTCGGCGCCGCAGACACGATGCACACCGGTGTTTCCGGCCATGTTTCCTTGAGCGTAGTCGCAAGTTCGATACCGTTGCCGTCGGTGCCAAGCTGGTAATCCATCAATATCACATCGGGTGCCGGGTGTTCGCGGGCATAGACAAGTGCGGCCTTATAACTTATTGCGCTGGCGTACGAGCAACCCCAGTTGTCCATCAACGCGCCTAGAGCATGCAAATTGTTTTCGTCATCGTCGACATAGAAAATACTGAGGTTATCCAGTCCGGCCCTGATGTCGGTTGTCAGGGTGCCACTGCACTGGTCCATCTGCGGGCTACGTCGAGGCACACGGATGGAAAACATGCTGCCACGACCATCTTTCGACTGTAAGTGTATCTTGTGTCCGAGCAGATCGGAGAAACGCAACGCGATTCCCAAGCCAAGGCCGGCGCCTTCAACCTGGTTGGTAGCGGTGATACGATAAAAATCATCAAAAATATGTTGTTGATGCGTTTCGGAAATGCCGGGTCCGGTATCGTAAACACAAATTTCGATCACCTCACCCCGGCGCCGGCAACCGAGCAAGATTTTACCGTGGCGTGTGTATTTCACGGCATTCGACAGAAAATTCTGCAGGATGCGGCGCAGATACTTCGGGTCGGACTCGGTCCACAGCGACGTCGGCCGCCAGCGAAGACTGACATTACGCTCTGTCTGAACCCGATAGTCGTTTGCGAGTGTTGCGAGCATATCATTCAAAGGCAGGCAGCGCCTAACCGGTGTGAGCGTGCCTGTGTCCAGGCGGGCGATCTCCAGCAGATTGGAAATAATCAGTTCAGCAGAGTAGATCGCACTGTGAAGGTGGTGCAGGTTGTCTACCAACTCGGGATGGGCATCGGGTTTTTCAAGTAACGCACTTGCGTAGAGGCTGGCCGCATTCAATGGCTGCAAAATATCGTGGCTCGCCAGCGCCAGAAAGCGGGTCTTACTCGCGTTGGCTTTCTCGGCTGCCGACTTTGCCTTGATCAATTCGGATTCGGTTTGGCGCCGTTTCTCAACTTCCTCGAGCAGGGATCTGTTAATGGTCTCGATTTCCCTGGTACGTTCCTGCACGCGTTGCTCCAACGTGGCATTGATTTTTTCCAATTCGTTCTGCGTTTGGATGAAATCGGTGATGTCGTCATAGGTGGTAACATAACCGCCTTTCGGAAGAGGGCGGCCCTTGATTTCGATCACGCCCTCGTTATGTTGGCGCACGACCCGGTAGGGTTTGCCGGCCGTCAGGTGGCTCAGGCGAGTTTGCACGTGCTTTTCTGCGGAGCCTGCGCCGAGCATGCCGCGTTCCGCGTTGAATCGCACCAGGTCAGCAACGGGGCGGCCCACTTTAAGCATGCCCCTCGGATAATTGAACATTTGCTCGTAGCGTTTGTTCCACGCAACCATCTCCAGATCGGCATTGACCACACTAATGGCCGATGACATGCTCTCGAACGATGCGAACAACACGTCTTGATTAAATCGCAGGCTGCGCGTGGTCTCCTCGAGTATGTTGACTACATCTTCAACCCCAAGGCTGTCACCTCGGCTCAAGTTGGTCAGCAGCGCACGCGCCGAGGCAACACCGACAATACCGGCCAGCGCTTGTTCGGCCGCATCCAGCAATGTCGGGCTGGCGTTGTTTTTCGCAGACTGGCCTTCACTCTCCAACAGTCGACTCGTGGCTGACTCGCCCAGAAACTGGCTCAGCATCGCCGCAAGATCACGAACTCTTATTTGCAGTTCCTTCGCTACCGTTTCGCGCTCGGCCTGTTTGCGACTGACGAAGACGAGTGCCTGGATGCGGTCGGCGAGACGGGTCTTGTTCAGCATCGATGCGATATAGAATGCCACAACGTTGATGCTAATACTGAGCACAACACCGCGTGTGTAGGCATCGCTGAATGATAAACCGAATAGCTGCTCGGGACGCAACAACGCCCACCCGAAAAGGCCGTCAGTCAGCAGGTTTTGACTGATGAAACCAGCACTAACCAGCAAAGGGATCATCAGACTGATGAACCAGACGATGGTGCCGGCAGCCAAACTGGCATGTAGGCCCCACGCGTTGGCGCGTTGCCAGTAAAGACCGAACAATATTGCAGGTGCAAGCTGAACCACGAGTGCAAACGCGATCAGGCCGATATCGGTCAGGGCAACGTTCTCTGCCAGGCCGAGTTGATACAGCCAGGCCAGCATTATGATGCTAATTACGGTCATGCGGCGGGCGAAGATCAGTGCGCGGGAATAATCCGTCAGCGGTGTCTGCGATCGCTGTCTACGCATCAATATCGGTAGAATCACATCGTTACTGAACATCTGACTCAATGTGACCGATGCGACGATGATCATTGCGGTTGCAGCTGAGAAACCGCCGATCACTGCCAGCAGCGTGAGTGTTTCATTACCTGCGCCCAATGGCAGAGCCAGAACGAACCTGTCGCTCGGAACATCGGTGCCGGACAGTGTTTGGTTGCCGACCCAGGCGATCACGAACACGGCTATAGCGATTGCTATCAGATAAGAACTGAAACCTCGGCGCGCATAGCTCAGGTGCTTGTCACTCAAACACTCGACAAAAGTGACTTGAAACATGCGTGGCAGACAGAAGATGGTGGCGGCTGAGACCAGGGTCAATACCCAGAATGAAGGTGTCAGTGTCGATTCTTGAAAAACCGCATTGGCAACGTTGGCGGCTTGATCGGCATTGAAGTCGTAAGACAGGCTCAAGGCGAAAACTGCAATCACAATCAATGCGATGAGCTTCACAACGGACTCAAATGCGATTGCCACCATGATCCCAGAATGGTAGCTGGAGACATCGAGTCGGTTCGCCCCAAATATCAGCGTGAACAGGATCATCGCGACCGCCACGACCAGGGTCATATACTGGCTGGCAAAACCGATGTTGTCGACGCTGTACAACAGGGTGTCCGCAACCGCTTTAAGCTGCAACGCGATGTACGGTACCGTCGCCGTCAGCATGATCAACGTCACGATCGCGGCTACCGACTGGCGTTTACCATAGCGTGAAGCGATGAAGTCAGCAATCGAATGGATGTTTTCCTGTCGGCAGATACCGGCGATACGTTTCAGCAGCGGGAAGCCGAGCGTGAACAACAGCACGGGTCCCAGCAGAATCGGCAGGTAGTACCACCCTTGTGAAGCGGCGGTGCCGACCAGACCATAAAAAGTCCAGGACGTGCAGTAGACGCCGAGTGCGAGGGTGTACACAAGCGGATGGCGTGCCCAGCCTGAGGGGCTGAAGCGGCGCCGGTCGCCAATCTGGGCGATCCAGAACAACAGCGCCAG
>JARFQK010000325.1 GCA_029287815.1 Gammaproteobacteria bacterium | reverse complement strand
AAATACGCCCTGGCCACGTTCGAAGGTGACGTTCAGAGGCGCGTAGGTTGTCATCAGGTGGTTGTCGGACATTGCTTTAACGCGAACTGAAATCAAAAACGGCAGCCTGGGCTGCCGTTAAATCCCAAATTATACTGTATTACGTCTCGCGCACAAGTAGAAAAACGGCTGCGTTGCGGGCGAGCCCGCATTTCTCACCAGGCGGCGGAAGAATCTGCCAAGGCATTGGTAATTCAGAGAAAGTTAGCATTGCCATGACTGCAATGTGTTTTTCAAGCATGCCTATTACGGTTCAGGCTAGTCTTCGCGTCCGTAGCCTTGCTCTTCACTCAAACCGTAGCTATGGCTACGCTTTTCGCTCCAGAGCGGCGCCTACGAACACGAATCCTGCGCCTGCTCCCGTGATCCTGGTGAGAAATGCGGGCTAGGTGGCCTCTGGCGCAATGTATAATGCGCTGGTCGATCGGCACCGCGGTGTTACTACGATCGCGAGGACAAAAATCTTGGAAAGCGTAGTGTTACTGCCCTATGAATCCTATTGAGTTGAGCATTTTCGCGAATCGCATTGAAGCGGTGTGTGATGAAATGGGTGCTGCGCTGCAGCGCGCCGCATTTTCTCCGAACATACGTGACCGTCTGGACTATTCGTGTGCGGTTTTCGACGCCAACGGTGACCTCTGTGCCCAGGCTGCGCATATCCCGGTTCACCTCGGCAGCATGGCCTATGCGATGGGCGCGATCGTTGAGCGCATGAGCTGGCAGGACGGTGATATGGTGATTCTGAATGACCCCTTCGAGGGGGGCACGCACTTGCCGGATGTTACCGTTGTTGCGCCGGTTTTCGTTGGGAAGAAACTGCTCGGATTTGTCGCAAACCGTGCCCATCATGCCGACATAGGTGCTGAAACTCCAGGTTCGATGCCGTTGTCGACCAGTCTCGATCAGGAAGGCCTGGTCATCAAGCCGCAGAAGCTGGTCGAGCGTTACCGCCTCAACGAAAACCGCCTGGACGAACTGATGACATCGATGCGAAATCCGGTCGAATCCAGAGGTGACTTCAATGCCCAAATTGGTGCCAATCGGCGCGGCCACAACCGTCTAAGCGAGTTGATTCGGCAGATGGGGGCAGATCGGTACTGTTCTGCGCTGGTGGCGTTGAATGATTATGCCGAGCAACTGGCAGTCGGCAGTTTTAGCGCAATTCCCGAAGGCTGCTACCGGTTCTCTGACGTGCTGGATGATGACGGTCTGGGACATAGCGATATTCAGATTGAGGCCCGTATCGAGGTCCGGCAAGGTAGGATCACGGTTGACTTCGAAGGAACCAGCGCCCAGGTTCGCGGCAATGTCAACTGCCCGATTTCCGTTACTGCGGCGGCTGTTTTGTATGTTTTCCGCTGTTTGTTGCCGCCGCAGACGCCCGCCTGTGCCGGCAGTTTTCGTCCGATTACAATAATTGCGGCAGGGGGCGGGTTGTTGAACGCAAATTATCCGGCGGCGGTGGCGGCCGGAAATGTCGAGACCAGTACACGCATTGTCGATGTTGTGCTAGGTGCGCTGGCGCAGGCGATACCCGAAAAGGTGCCTGCAGCGAGCCACGGCAGCATGAATAACGTGGCGATGGGCTCTGAAGCGAACGAATGGGGGCAGGCCTGGGACTACTATGAGACCATCGGCGGCGGCATGGGGGCAAGCTCGGTCGCCGACGGCATCGATGCGGTGCAAACACATATGACCAATACCCTGAATACCCCAATCGAGGCCTTGGAGATGACGTTTCCGATACGTATCGGGCGTTACCAGATCAGATCGGGTTCGGGTGGCCGGGGCGCCTGCCAGGGGGGAGCGGGTATCGTGCGCGAATTCGAGTTTCTGCAGCCTGCCAATGTGACCCTCTTGAGCGAAAGACGGGCACACCCACCGTGGGGATTGCACGGAGCAAGCCATGGCCGGTCCGGCCGTAATCTGCTGAATCAGCAAGTCATCAAGGCCAAGCAGGATTTTGCTGTTCAATCGGGGGACAGACTGGTGATCGAGACAGCGGGTGGTGGCGGCTGGGGTAGTGCAGTCGAGAGCGATAAGTGACTAACCCGCATTTCTCACCAGACGGCGTAGAATTCTGATAAGACATTGGTTGCTTCAACAGATAATCCGGGTGATAAAAGTCCAATGGGTTTCTCAAACCTGCCAATCAGGGTTCAGGCCGGTCTTCGGTTGCGCAAAGTCGTAGGGTCTGCCGACTGATAGATGCTCATACCACCAATCTCGCGGCTGTATGGCGTTGTACAGGTTCCTGGGATATGATAACTGTTTATTGTTTCAGATCTTGTCACCGAATAGGTCGCAAAGCCAATGATCAATCGCGCAAGGGCGATCGCGTTAATTGCGAGTCTGTTGCTGTTTGCAGGACAGCTGAATGCCCTTGTGCACGCGGCAGAGCATCCGTTTCATGCCGATGATGAGATCTGTGCGGCGTTTGCCAGCTTTGATCACAATAATCATGCCCTTGCGGTTTTGCCACAGAGCAGCGAAAACGCCGAGCATACCGGTGAACTCATTAGCCGATTGCCCCGACCATTCATTGGTCATACCCCCCTATGCTATCAGCCTCGCGCGCCACCACTACCTCTCTGACCGTTTAGTTCAGACCGCTTCCGGCAGATGTTGAATATCTGCACGGAAACATGCTTCATTTCTGTAACAAACAAGGTAGGTATTAGAATGAATCTATTTGGTGTGCGCGCAGCACTTGCCAGTGCTGTTTTTGTGAGCGCGTCTGTTTCACATGGTGAAACAGATCTTGATGAGTTGAACAAAAAACTTGATGAATACGAACAGCGTATTGAATCGCTGGAACAGGAACAGGCCGAAACCAGGCAACGGGGGACCGTTACCTCGGAATATAGCCGTCGTAAAACCACGAACAACCAGTTCAATCCGGCGATCAGTGTGATACTCGATGGCTTCTATGCCAGCTACAAAAATAATCCCGAAGATTATCGCATTCCGGGTTTTGCGCTGGGCGGCGAAGCCGAACTGGCGCCCGAAGGATTTTCACTGGGACATTCCGAGATCGTGTTCAGCAACAATATCGACGACAAGTTCTATGGTCAGTTTACGCTCGCAATCGCAGAGCATGACAACGAACTCGAGATCGAGCTGGAAGAGGCTTTTTTCGAAACGCTCGCGCTAGGTGCCGGTTTCACCATCCGTGGTGGCCGTTTCTACTCAGCGCTGGGTTATCTCAATCAGATCCATGAACACGCCTGGGATTTCAAGGATGCACCGCTGGTGTACCGGGCACTGTTCGGCAATCAGTATTTTGATGACGGTCTGCGTTTATCCGTGATCATGCCAACGGATCTGTTTCTTGAGTTCGGCGCGGAAGCTCTGTCGGGTCGAAAATATCCGGCTGGCGGCGAGCAGGACGGTGTCGGTAGCTGGGTGGCCTATGCGAACATCGGTGGTGACTTCGGTGTGAGTCACAGTTGGCAGGCGGGTATGAGTTACTTTGCGGCTGACAAGATTGCACGTGAATACGGTGGTCATGCCCATGCTCACGCCGATGAGCACGCGGCGGAAGTTCCCCTGTTCGAGGGCGACAGCAAGACCATCGGCCTGAATGCCGTATACAAATGGGCGCCCGACGGCAACTACCGAGAGCGCAATGTCAAACTGCAATTCGAATATTTCAATCGAGAAGATGATGGCAACCTGACCCTGCTCAACAGCGATCCGCTGGAAGCCAGTAC
>JARFQK010000232.1 GCA_029287815.1 Gammaproteobacteria bacterium | reverse complement strand
CATGAAGAACCAGCGCTGCCAGCCACCGGCATCGGCGAGAAAACTGAATGCGGCCCCCTGATTGTAGACCAGTGTCATATTCAGGCCGGTGAAAACATTGACCGGTAAGCGATAGTCGAGGCTGTTATCGGCCACGTACTTGGTAATCTGGTCGAGTACGATGACCAGGCCGCTGATCCAGAAATATTTCATCAGGTCATGCGCCTGTCTTCGCCGCTGCCGGCAACGTTTTCGACGCAGCGACCGCAGAGCTCGGGATGCTGCGGGTCCTTGCCGACATCGGCACGGTGGTGCCAGCAGCGCACGCATTTTTCATGCGGTGATGCCTCGGCCCTGATGTAGAGCTTCTGACCATCGTTCAGTCGGGCTTCGACAGCGTCGCCGGCTTTTTCTTCGGTTGCGCTCACCTGCGCCGCCGACGTGATCATCACGAAGCGCAGCTCGTCTTTCAGCCTGTCGAGGTTTTGCTGCAATTCGCCATCGCAGTAGAGCGTGACGTCGGCATCCAGCGAGGAGCCAATCGCGTTCGCGACGCGCAGCTTCTCGAGTTCCTTGCTGACGGCCGACCGCGTCTCCAGCACTTGCTGCCAGAAATCCATGTTCATCGGTTCATCGTCATCCAGCGAGAACAGCTGCGGATACCAGCTTTCCAGTTGCGCCGATTCGCTGCGTTGACCGGGCATGTACTGCCAGATTTCATCGGCGGTGAAGCTCAGGACCGGTGCCAGCCAGCGGCACATCGCCTCGGCGATATGGAACAGCGCGGTTTGTGCCGAGCGCCGAGCCACGCTGTTCGCTTGCGTGGTGTATTGCCGGTCCTTGATGACATCGAGATAAAAGCCCCCCATGTCGACTGCGCAGAAGTTGTGCAAGCGCTGGTAGATGATATGGAAATTGTAGTCGCGGTACGCAGCGATGATTTGTTGTTGCAGTTGATTCGCGCGCGCCACCGCCCAGCGATCCAGTGACAGCATCGCGTCCTTGGCGAGCATGTGCTCGGCCGGATCGAATCCTTTCAGATTTGCGAGCAGGAAGCGAACCGTGTTGCGTATCCGGCGGTAGGTGTCGGCAGTTCGCTTCAGGATCTCATCCGATACGGTAATTTCACCGCTGTAATCGGTACTCGCGACCCACAGACGCAGGATATCCGCGCCCAGTGATTTCATGATCTTCTGTGGTGCGATCACATTACCCAGCGACTTCGACATCTTGCGGCCGTGCGCATCGACGGTGAAACCGTGCGTCAGCACGCTGCGATAAGGCGCGGTGCCGTTGATCGCGACCGATGTCAGCAGCGATGACTGGAACCAGCCACGGTGCTGATCAGAGCCTTCCAGATACAGGTCGGCAGGAAACGGCAGGCTGTCATGCTGGCCGAGAACGCAGGCATGGGTCACCCCCGAGTCAAACCAGACATCGAGCGTATCGGTGGTTTTGTCGTAGTCACGCGCTTCATCGCCGAGAAGCTCAGCTGGATCGAGCTCGAACCAGGCATCGATATCCTGCTGCTCGATGCGTTGGGCGATTTGCTCGATCAGTTCGGTGGTGTTCGGGTGAAGTTCACCGGTTTCTTTATGCACGAACAGCGTGATCGGCACGCCCCAGGTGCGTTGCCTGGAGATACACCAGTCCGGGCGGCCACTGACCATGCCTTCGATGCGGGCCTGGCCCCAGTCGGGGATCCAGGTCGTCGCACGGATGGCCAATTCGGCGGCAGCGCGCAAACCGTTCTGGTCCATGCTGATGAACCATTGTGGGGTCGCCCGAAAGATGATTGGTGTCTTGTGACGCCAGCAGTGCGGGTAACTGTGCTTCATCCTCTGCTGTTTCAGCAGCACCCCGTTTGCCTGCAGTGTTTCCAGGATCGCGCTGTTGGCCTTGTTCACGTGCATGCCGGCAAACAGCGGCGTATCGGGCAGGAATACACCGTCGCCGCCGACCGGGTTGTACACGTCCAGACCATAACGGCTGCCTACGACAAAGTCGTCCTGGCCGTGGCCGGGGGCAGTATGCACCGAACCGGTGCCGGCCTCGGTGGTCACGTGCTCGCCCAGAATGATCGGCACCGTGCGGTCATAGAACGGGTGCTGGAGCTGCAGGTTTTCCAGCCTGTACCCCTGGCATTCGCCGAGCACGCGGTGGTCTGCGAAGCCATAGCGTTGCAGCGCGCTTTCGGCCAGCGTCGCCTCCAGCAGTAATCTGAGCGGGCCGCTGTCTGAACTGACCTGAATCAGCTGATAGCGCAGTTCTGGATGCAGCGCGACGGCCATATTGGCCGGCAAGGTCCACGGCGTCGTGGTCCAGATGACCACCGCGATCGGCCCCTGGCCTTGATCATCGATGCCGGCTGCGGTCAGAAAGGCGGCTTCGTCGGCGGCCTTGAACAAAACGTCGATCGCAGGGGATTCCTTGTCCTGGTACTCGACTTCGGCCTCGGCCAGTGCGGAGCCGCAGTCCAGGCACCAGTGCACCGGCTTGCTGCCTTTGTGCAAGTGGCCGCGTTCGATGACCTTGCCGAGGGCACGTACGATATTGGCCTCGAAGGTCGGGTTCATCGTCAGGTAAGGATCGTCCCAATCACCGAACACGCCGAGGCGTTTGAAGTCGTCGCGCTGACCCGCGACCTGCTGGCTCGCATATTCGCGGCATTTCTGTCGGAAGGTGCGGGCGTCGACCTTGTCGCCAGCCTTGCCGATTTTCTTTTCGACTTGCAGCTCGATCGGCAGGCCGTGGCAGTCCCAGCCCGGCAGGTAGCGCGCATCGTAGCCGTCGATCGTGCGGCTTTTGACAATGATATCTTTGAGGATCTTGTTAACCGCGTGACCGATATGGATGTCTCCGTTCGCGTACGGCGGCCCATCGTGCAGCACGAAGGTCGGTCGGCCTTTGGATTGCTGCCTGATCTTGCTGTACAGATCGATCGCGTTCCAGGATTCCAGCATCGCGGGCTCGCGCTGTGCCAGATTGCCGCGCATTGGAAAGTCGGTATGAGGCAGGTTCAGAGTGCTTTTGTAATCAGCCATGGTGGATCGTAGATTGATGGTTATCTTTGAGCAAGCAAGGTTGGCAGCGCCGTGCTGAAACGGTCGATCAAAGAATGCTTGGTATAGCCTGCTTCGGACGCCATGGTGCTTTATTCGGTTGCTTGTTCACTTTTCATGGAGTGGTGCAGCTCCAGTGCACGAACACAGTCCAGTTCGATTTGCTGTTGGAGCAATTCGATGGTTTCATATTTTTTCTCGTCGCGGATTTTATGGTGAAATGACACGCAGACATTCATGCCATAGATGTCTTTCGAAAAGTCAAACAAATGAACCTCGAGTTGATCACGCATACCGCCGACCGTCGGGCGTTTGCCGATGTTGGCGATGCCCGCTACCGCGCCGAGTTCGGTTGAACACAACGTGACAGTATATACCCCGCTGAGCGGTATTGCCGGGCGCCGCAGCCGGATATTCGCGGTTGGAAACCCAATCGTGCGGCCGCGTTTGTCCCCATGCGCGATCCGGCCGCAGATACGGTAGGGACGGCCCAGCATGTGTTCGGCATCGGACAGGCGATCTTCCAGTAAGGCCTGACGCACGCCGGTGCTGCTGACGCGCAGACTATCCACGCTGTACGTCGGCAAGGCCAGAACTTCAAAACCGTATTGATCGCCAGCTGTTTTGAGGAAATCGAAATCCCCGGTTCGGCCCTTGCCAAACCGGAAATCATCGCCGATCACGATGACCTTGACGGCCAGGGCGTCGACCAGTACCTGCGTAACGAAAGCCTCGGCACTCAACTGTGCCAGCGCATCATTGAAGTGCAGTATCAGCAACAGATTCGGGCGCAGCGCCGGGTCGAGCTCGGCGATCGACGTATAGCGTTCGCGCGCGCTGGTCAGGCGTGGCGCTGGGTTGTCGCGGGCGAAGTATTCGTGAGGCAGCGGATCGAAGCTCATCAGACAGGCGGGTATGTTACGGCGCTTCGACTGCTCCGCCAGCAAGCGCAACAGGGCCTGATGTCCCTGATGAACGCCGTCAAAGTTTCCGATCGTGAGGGCACAATGGCGATGCTCGGGTTTCAGATTGTGAAGGCCGCGAACAAAATGCATGGATGTCCAGTTACCGAGGAACGATCT
>JARFQK010000220.1 GCA_029287815.1 Gammaproteobacteria bacterium | reverse complement strand
GGGCTTCAGCACGCGTCCCAACTCCGGCAGCACACGCTCGGTATCAGCATATTCGATCCCGTACTGGCTTATCGCGACATCGACAGAATCGTCTTCCAAAGGCATCGCATCGATCGAGATACCGCCCAGAAAAGAGACGTTCGGAAAGTCCTCCCGGTGTTTATCGAGCACGGCGAATGGATCGATCGCCGCCAGGTCGACCCCGAGGATTGTCGTCGTGGGCTCCGGATGATTCAGGATTTCGTCAACGATCCAGGTCAGCGCGCCGTTACCACAGCCCAGATCAATGATCTGGTCCACTGGATCGGCAAGCACCCGCCGCCAGAACGCAATAAACTCGGCGCTGTAATTCTCATCCTTGCCGAAAAACGCGTTGACCGAACCGCTGTCCCAGAATCGTGTCCATGTGGCTTCGTTCGCTTCAGGCCGGCTCAATGCATAAGACTCCTGAAAGAATCGGACTCGTGACCTGCCGGCTCAATGGCCCACTGGCGCGGATGCGGCTAATCTTGCTTGAAAGTAAGCACGAAACTGACCGGCACTGCGTTGCTGATGCTCGTCAGGCCCGCAACCTCGCGAAGTTTTTCAACACCTTCGACAAGATCGAAATCACCGGCCTGCACGACCACCGGCTTTTGACTCGTGACCAGCAACGTGTCATCGCCCAGGCGGGCCACCATTAGCTCTGCGGTCACCGGACTACTCTGACCGTGCAGGCTCAGCTCCCCCTGCAGCTTGCTGGCCACCATCTGACCCGCTTTCAGGTTCGAGATCTGATCGGCATCGACTGTCGCGGTCAATGCTGCTGTCGGGAACGCATTGGTGTTGAACAGCATTTCCCGCATACGCTGGTCTCGTATCGGGATAGCGGTGTCCACACTCGCCAACTGAATGACCAGCTCAACATTGCCCTTGTCATCGAATGTGCCTTCAAGTTGGTCGAAGCGGTGCACTTCGGCGATATCACCTTTTTTGATCGAAATAAAACTGAGCTGCGATTGATCGTTCTGCAAATTCCAGTCCGCTGCTGCAGGGCCGACTCCAGTCACGATCAACACCAGTGCAATCGGCAAGGAATGCTTTTTCATCCTGACACCCTGCAGGCAGCAGCAACTGCGCTGAATCATCTTTTTGAACATTCGATGTGCGTTCAAGCTGGTCATTATCATTTCTCCCGTTTGTGGTCTATTTGCCCGTGCTCGTAATCGGCTACCACTATACGGCTAATTCCGAGGGCCATCAATAGACCCCGAGCGGGATCCAACGGAGAGTCGTCAACAAGCCGGTGTGCGGGTCTGCCCTTCGCGGGCTGCGCACACGATCAGGTTTGCGATGAGTCCGCCGCTATACGCAAGGTTTCGAACAACGGCTCCAGGTCAATCTGTGTGCGTCCGGAATCATCGGTCACGACGCACTGGCACGGCGGCCTGCGGGCAATGCCGGGCTGCAGCCCCGCCAGCTGAGACCGGAAATCCGGCTTGGACAGGTCCTGCAGAAAAAGCCCGGTTGGCACGAGCTCCCCCCACTGCGCGGCCCTTGCCAGGGCCTCGTTGTAGATCTGTTGTACCGAGGCCGCGTCGGTCTCCGCCGCGATCAGGGCCTGATAACCATCATCCGACAGCTTATAGAGTCTGTCACCATACCAGTCCTTGGTGTGCAGGTCATTATACTTCGGACAGGGCTGCAACACCTCCAGAAAGGCGATACCCCGATGTTGCATGGCCGCGACAACCAGGTCGGTCAGCGCGGGGACGTCGTAGGCATAGCCGCGAGCCACCCAGGTATAGCCCGATATCACGGCCAGTGCGATCGGATTCATATGCTGCTGAATGACGCAACGCGGCATACTGCGGGTCTTTTCACCGATGCGCAACGTTGGTGCTGCTTGTCCTTTGGTCAGGCCGTAGACGCCGTTGTTGAACAGGATATAGAGCAAATCAAGATTGCGTCGCCCGCTGTTCACAAAATGTCCCGCGCCGATCGAAAGGCCATCACCATCACCTCCGATCGCGATCACATTCAAAGCCGGATTCGCCAGTTTGGCGCCGGCCGCAAATGACAGCACCCGGCCGTGCAGCGTATGCACACCGCCGACATTCAGGTAATAAGGCGTTTTGCCGGAACACCCAATGCCACCGAATACAGCAGTCTGGTCTCTCGCCAGTTCCAGTTTGGCCATGGCCTTTTCCAACGCGCGGAGGATGCCATGGTCACCGCAACCGGCGCACCAGTCATTGATTTGATCTGCTTGGTAATGCTTGGCGCTCAGCGTTGTCTTGAGTGTGTCATCGCCCATACTGGCCCCTATTCATAAGCGTTGCGCAAGACGTTTCGGTAGCCGGCATCGCCGGCCTGAATCGACACCAGTTGCGGCAGCAGCGCCTCGGCCGAGATCGGCCGGCCGCTGTATTTCAACACCAGATGGTCACAGCCACGTCGTGCCTGCTGAACAAACAGACTATTCAGCTCCGCGCTGTAGTTGCACTCGACCATCACGGATGGACTGGCGCTCTGCAGCAGCGCCTGCACCGCATCGGCCGGAAATGGCCAGAGCAGGCGAAGCACGACCGCGCGCGCCCGGATGCCCCGATCAGACAGTTGCTGCAGCGCATCGAGGACCGCGCCCTTGTTGGAACCCCAGGTGAAGATCGTGAAAGCCGCATCTTCATCGCCGTGGATTTCGAGTTTCTCCGACAGTGGAATCTCGGCAGCAGCGAGCGCGAGTTTGTGCGCCCGCTTTTCCATCATCTGCTCCCGCAATACCGGGTCCTCACTGACCTGACCCCACTCTGAATGCTCGACCCCAGTCGACCAATACCACGTACCAGGCTGACCCAGCAGAGGTCTCGGCGAGATGCCCGATGCCGTCAAGGCAAAGCGCTCGACCGCTTGTGGCTGCTGCTCTGAACTCGCCAAAACAGCGCCGCGATCGATCGTAACCGCTGCGGTGTCAAAGACCGGCACGGTCTGCAAGGTACTGGTCAGCGCCTTGTCCAGCATCTGGATTACAGGCGTCTGGTAGCGCTCAGCATAGTCGAACGCCTGAGCAGCGTCGTAGAAGCAGGACGCAACATCCCCCGAGGCAAGTATGATCCGGGGGAATTCACCGTGGCCAGCATGCAACGCGAACAGCAAGTCCCCCTGGTCGGTCCGGGTCGGCATGCCGGTCGAAGGTCCGCCTCGCTGATAGAGCGTGATCACCAGCGGGACTTCGTTCATGCCTGCCCAGCCGAGCCCTTCAGCCATCAGCGAAAAGCCGGGGCCGGAAGTCGCTGTTGCGCTGCGCGCACCCGTCAATGCTGCGCCGCTGGCCATGTTGATGGCCGCCAGCTCATCCTCGACCTGCAGCACCAGCGGCCCGCAGGTTTCGCCGCGCGTCGATCTGACTTCTGCGCGCGCCTCCAGAAAGGTGCTCTCATCGGTCGCAGGGCTGATCGGGTAGTAGCTTTGAAAGCCCATACCGGCCGCGAGCTTGCCCAGGGCAACGCTCTGTGTCCCGTCCAGCAAAAGACGGGGCGACGCCTGGCCATGGAGCGAGATGCGGAAAACGTGCGGCTGAAGTTGCTGAGCGTGATTGTAAGCGATTGCAACGGCCTCCCGGTTCATTCGGACGATGTGCTCCTTGCCGAGAAAGGTCTGCTCGAGCGCGGCCAACAAAGCTTGCTCGGGCATGCCGATCAAAGCCGCCGAGATCGCGACAGCGAGCATATTTTGAGTCGCGCTGACCGCTTTTTTCACCATGCCAAGCTGATCGGCAAGCCGCTCCAACAGCGCCTGATAAGGGATGCAGACCGTTCTGACACCACGTTGCTCGGCCATTTCCAGCAGTCCCTGCGTCGTCTCGGGTAGCCCGGCAGCACTGAGAGCCGCATTGAGATCATCACGTAGGCGCTGGTCGAGATAGGGCAACCGGCCGAGTCCGACGTCGCCGTCAGCGTCTGCGTAAAGGGCAAAGCCCCAGGGCTTGAGGCTGTGCACATGACGACATAGGGTCTCAGCATCAAAGGTGACAAGAATGTCTGTCGATTCGCGATGACACTGCAGCGCCTGGGCGCTGATGACAACATCGTTGTAACTGTGCCGGCCCATGATGTTGGAATGGTATTCACGACGGCAGATGACTTCCATTCCTTGCGCTGCACAGGCGCGCGCAAACAATCTGGCAATGCGATTGATGCCACTACCCTGTGGGCCGCCGATGCGCCAGGCCAGATTTTCGGTACCATGTTTCACGACGGCAGAGTTGATTCGGGTAATGATGCTGCTTACAGCATACCAGATACGTTGATCGGACAACATAACACGGGCCCGCCTGAAACGTGACAGGCATGCTGGTGAAGCACACCGTGTTAGCCCGCATTTCTCACCAGGCGGCGTAGAGCAATGATAAGGAACTGGGTCTTATGAGAAAACTCGAATGATCGAAAATACAGCGTGTTTTTCAACAGTGCCTATCACGGTTCAGGCTGGTCCTCGTGTCCGTAAGCTTGCTCTTCACTCAAACCATAGCTATAGCTATGGTTTTCGCTCCAGGGCGGCGCTTACGAACACGAATCCTGCGCCTGCTCCCGTGATCCTGGTGAGAAATGCGGGCTAGCCCACATTTCTCACCTGGCGGCGCAGAGAACTGATACGGCATTGGCTCGTTTGAGAAATCTATAATGATCGAAAATACAGCGTGTTTTTCAACAGTGCCTATCACGGTTCAGGCTGGTGTTCGCCTGCCCATGAGCGTAGGGTGCGCCGTGCGCACCGGAACCGGCCACCGAACTGAAGATGCGCGGTGCGCACGGCGCACCCTACGGTCTCTTCACTCAGACCGTAGCCATAGCTGCGCTTTTCGCTCCAGAGCAGCGCTTCCGAACACCAGCCCGCGTTTCTCATGAGAGGGCGAACCGCCTGAGTGTCCCCGGACTGTCTATGTATTTCCGTCGCGAATTTCTGCAGCATGTCGATACGCTGCTTGAACAAGCCAGAAAGGAAGACCGGGTTCTGGCCTATCTCGTTATCAAACTAAAACGCTTCAGAGATATCAATACCGCGTACAGTCTGAGAACCGGTGACGAGCTGTTGCAGTGTCTGGAGCAGCGCATTCGAAAAATCATGCGTCCGAATGACGTGCTCTCGCGCACCGGCGATAGTGAATACGGCATGGTGTTGCCATCGCTGAACAATGTTTCACACGCTCTGCTCGCAGCAAACAAGATCATCCACGAGAGTGAAAAGCCACTCGAATTCGAATCCCATTTTATCGAACCCAGTCTGGTTGTCGGCATTTCCATCGCAACCGAGCGTATCACGCACGAGGGGCTGGTGCAGAATTCGACCATTGCGTTGATGGAGGCGGAGAAGAACAACGAAAGATACCGGCTCTACGAGCCTGAAATTGATCGCACACTACCACCGAAACTGGTGCTCGAAAACGAGATGCATTACGCCTATGAGCACGAAGAGTTCAGTGTGTGTTATCAGCCCAAGATCGACATCGTGAACCAGCGACTGGATGGCGCAGAAGCGTTGATTCGCTGGCACAGTTCCAAGTACGGTCTGGTGAATACCCAATACTTTGTCGATATTCTCGAACAGAGCAGTCTGTTGATGCCGGTCACGAAATGGGTGATCAACATGTCCCTGCGTCGTTGTATCGAAATACAGAAAACCGTCAAAGACTTCAAGGTTGCAGTCAATCTCTCGCCAGCCTTGCTGACCAATTATGACATCGTTGATGTGGTCGCGAGTGCGATCAATATCTGGAGTCTCGATGCATCCAGCCTGTTCCTGGAAGTCACCGAAGGCGCGATGATGAAAAATCCGGCACTGAGCATGGATATACTTCAAAAGCTCGATGCAATCGGCGTAAGAATCTCGATCGACGATTTCGGCACCGGCTATTCGTCATTGTCGTATCTGAAAAATCTCCCAGCGAAGGAACTCAAGATCGACAAATCGTTCGTGATGAACATGCTGCGTGATCCGAAAGACAAGAGCATCGTCAAGGCGGCGATCGATCTTGGGCATAACCTGGATCTGGATGTCGTTGCCGAGGGTATCGAGGCCCAGGCCCTGTATGACCTGCTGACCGATATGGGTTGTGACTACGGGCAGGGCCACCACATCGCCCGGCCGATGCCGGAAGATGCGCTGATGCAGTGGTTGCGCGAATCGCATTGGGTCAAGCGCAGCGTTGCCTGATAATCCGAGTCGCATTCACGCTGGCGCAAGGTCTTCACGCGCGTAGCCGCAGCTTCAGCCGCGAACGAACCAGAGCATCGCAAGATACGGTGTGATTTTTACGCATGCCTATCACGTTCAGGCTGGTCTTCGCCAGCCGAAGAGCGTAGGGTGCGCCGTGCGCACCGCAAATCTTCAGCTGCCTGGCCAGCTCTGGTAACCACGGCGCACCCAGCGGTCGACTCTCAGGCAACCCGCTGGGCCTGGCCGCTACTTGTTGACGGGTGATTCCGGATCCAGGAGATAGGCCATGATATGACTGATCTGCTCACTCGACAGCATACCATTGGCGCCCATGCGCGGCATGTGCGTACAGGGGAAATACGCATTGGCATTGTAGATCACGTCGTAGGTATATTTGAGTATCGCCTCGCTGGTTCCACGAAGCTTGCCGTAACCGGTCAGCGTCGGACCGATGTTTCCACCGGTACGGTCGGTTGCCAACTGGTGGCAGTTGTAACAGTTGCCGCCGGGCCCATTCTTGGCACCGCTGTGATCGTCGTTCTTGTGACCGATACGATACCCGAAGCCCGACCAGGCCAGCTCGCGGCCGATCTTCCAATCGCCGAGCTGGATGCCGCCTTCTGGGTAGCGGATGCTGTCACGCGCCATCGCGGTGACCTTTTCGGCCGTCTCAGCATCGGCGGCTTTTCCTCGCAAGACGGTGCAAATTTTCTGTGTCTCGTCCTGCTCAAGACGCTTGCCGGCGAGGCCGCCTTCCTGTGCTGGCTGCTCCAGCTTGAAACCCTTGGCTTTGAAAATCAGGTGCTCGGCCAGGGCTTCGGGGCTCATTTTCGTGTAGTCGGCCGCTGCCGCTTTGTCAGACTCGGCGGCATTGCTCGTTGACCCAATGCCGGCGCTCAGAACTGCAGTCGTCATCGCAGTGAGGGTGACTTTACTGATTAGCTTACTCGACATGTGTTGCGTCTCCTGTTGCTTCGGTGGTCATCGCTTCAGATCGGGCAAGATCGCGGGCTGGCCGCGCGCCGCATCGGTCCAGAATGAGATCAAGGCGATGGAGGCATCCGACCCGGCGACTAGCCCCGGGTGGCGCATCTGCCACAAACAGCCGCGCAGTCGGTGCTGGGTACTGCGAACGTTTTGCTGCCCGGCCCGCTCAGCCGGCCAGGAAACCGCCTTGGTCCACTCCGTGGGCTCATTGATGTTCGGCAGCACCGAAGCGCGGATACGCTGGCCGGTCGCCCCGTGGCATGCCTGACAACTGAAATCCATCGGGCCGGAGCGACGGTAGAACAGCACCTCGCCGGCGTCACGCATCGCCTTCTCCAGCGGATGATCCATCGGCGGGTTCCACTTCATGCCGTTGGACTGCATCGCGATATAGGTCTGCAGTTTCATCATGTCGGAGTCAGAGCCGTGCCGCTTCTTGACCGCCGGGTCTTCCTTGGAGAAACCCTGTAGGGTGATCATGCAGTGCACCAGACGTGTCTCCAGATCCATCACCTTGCCGGTATCGGCGAAGTATCGCGGCAGCTCGACATAGACGCCTTCGAGTACGCCGGGGCCCTTGCCGAAGTCACAGCCCTCGAGCGAGACATTCTTGGGCCCACGCGGTTCCTCGAACAGCGCTTCCCCGTCCTCGGCAACCCAGTAAGCCGGGTTATCAGGCATCATCTGGAGGTTCTGGGGGCTCTGGCCCAGGTAGGGCGAACCGGTCTCATCGATGAGTGTTTGCAGAATTTCTTCCTGTGCCATGTCGACAAAACTGTCGACGGCGCCTGCTGTGCCGACGGCCAGGGCCAAGGGTACTGCAAAAATAAACTTGCGAAACATGCAACCTCCAAATATGAATGAGACCCATTTGCTTTTTAGGATACCCTGCCCATTGGACAATAATCAACCGTTTTTCCTTAAACGGTCATAGCCACTCACTCGATTCCAAAGAAGAAAGCCCGCCAAATTCCATCGCTGTCTCAACAAACCTTATCTCTGCATCTAAATGAAATAGGTAACAGGGATTCGACGCCGCCAGGTGAGAAATGCGGTCGAAGGCCACCAAAACCGAAACGCTCGCTTACGTGATTCGAATGTTTTCGTACGCGCGCAGGCTCTTGGGTGGTCCGCCTGACTACTCTCCGACATCCGAGGCGGTACCGGCGACTTTGTTGCCGCCGCTATCGAAAACCGACAGCAGGATCAGCGGCAATTCGCTGATATGACCAAGCGCCTGCTGCGGCGGATTCACTCCATCGCTGAAGCCGTTAAGACGCAGCCGCTCAGTAATCGTGTCGTTGCTGGTGATAATGTGGACCGGCACGTTCCAGGTCGCATTTGGACCGGTTATACCGCCCGCCGGTTGATGGTCGCCCAGCAGGATCAGTACCGATTCGCGGGGCTGCGGTAGCGCCTGGTAACCGGCCAGCCAGTTGAACGTGTACTCGATCGTGTTGATGTATCCCTGGAACAGACCGTGCCAATCGATTGCGTCAGCCATCGCTTTGGCGGTAGCCTCGTCAGAATAGGGTTTGTCCGACGTCACGCGCGACCAGTCAGGCTGATACGGTGGCGTTGGCCGAAACGGAATGTGGGTGGTGATCGTCGGGTAAAACAAGAAGCGCGGCTTCCCGTCAGGATCCGGCGGATACATCTCATCGATGCGCGCCATCGAGAACTGATCGGGCAGCCACCACAGTCCGAATTTCGGGCCGGTGTAATCCAGGCTCGGTGCGTCGTGATAATGATCGAAGCCGTAGAAGGATACTTCGGGCCAATCCCAGCTCATCGCCGGGTACAGTCCGATGGTTCGGTAGCCGGCCTGCTCGAAGGTATCGAGTATGGTTGGGCGATCGGTCGTGATCAGCAGATCGTGGCGAATGGGATCGGTCAGGTCGATACCCGAGAGAAAGCTCAGATGCGACAGATCCGACGCGCCGCCGAAAGCGGCTGCCCGAACGAAAGCCGACAGCACCTTGCGCCCCTGGGCATTGGCCGCCTGCTCGAGGCGTTGGCGCGCCGGGTCGACCACCTCGGCGATGTCGTCCCGCTCGTAGGTCGTCGCACCGTATGACTCGATGAACAGGACCTTGACCTCGGCGCCTTCAAGCACCTTCAGATCGGAGTCCAGCGGCGGCGATTCGGGCAGCGTCGTTTGGAAATGCCGCGGAAGAGATACTGCCAGCAACAGATGCGCCTGGCGCTTGTAAACCGGAAAGACCGGGGCCGATACGTAGCGGGTGGCCGCTTCGACCTTCATGAAACTGGCCGCCACCAGGCCCAGGAAGGAGAGCGTCACGATCAGCGCAATCGGCGAGCGCAACGCATAGGGGGCTGCATGCTCGGCAAGCACCTCGATACACACCCGGATCAAACGAATCAGCAACCAGAAGCCCACGATGAACGCAGCGACGATCCCCGCAATCTGCCACCAGGCCAGGTCCTGACTGGCCACGTCTAAAAATTTGGGCAAATGTTGGGCGTCCCAATACAAGTTCACCTTGCGCCCGAACCATGCCGGCACCGTCACCTCGGCATAGCGGCCTATGGCCACCAACAGGAACAAGCCAGTGAGCAGTGTGACCGCGCGGCGCCCGACGCGCCCGAACAGTCCGACAAGCAGCAGCAAAATCAGCCACAGGCCGACGAACTCCGGACCGATACGCATATCCGGCCGGATCAGGGGGGTTGACCAGACATTGGCGAAGCTGGTCAGGAAATTCAGCACAAGCAGCGCCAGCGTGACCTTGGTCATCGCTAGCCATCGGTGGTGCCACCGTCTTTGATCATGCAACGGTTCGCTCATGGGTAGTCACAATCTGATGCGGCGAAGGAGCAAATATATTACTTCCAGACGATTTTTATTGGTAGGACATGACCTCTCCGATGCCCAGCAGCGTTCAAAAATTCTGGCTGCAGGTTGGCTGAATCAAGCTACCGACGGGCATTGTCAGGCCTTAGCCCGGCCCCAGCCGATGTAACCGGCGCCGAACAACACCGGGCGCCAGTCGAACGCGGAGAGGTAGGGCGATGCGAGGTCCCAGGGCTTTTCCAGACCTTCAAACGTGGTCATGTAGGGGCGTGCCTTGAGACGCACAATGATGTTGGCGGGCGCCATCCACCAAGGCAGGTATTTCATTCCAGCGATGGCAATCCGAGCATTTGGTCTCGTAGCCGCGAAAATCCGCTTGAGTGCCAGAGGGGAGCGCATTACGTCGTGGGTGAAATTGAACAGGACAGCGTCGAGAGGTCCGGGAATTTGGGCTGACTCGATCGGCGACTCCAGCAGCGTAAAGTTCTGCCAGCCCGCCGCGGCGACCCGCTGCCTGGCGATGCGCATCATTTCCGGGCTGATGTCGATGCCGACAACTTCACCTTGAGCACCTACCGCCTCGCGCAGAAGGGGAAAGCTCAGCCCCGTTCCGGAGGCTACATCCAGGACACGGTCTCCGGGGCGCAAGCCGAGTTTTTCGATGGTGCGCAAGCGCGTCTGCATCGTGCGCTGTGCCGACGCATCATACGCTTTGGCATGATGACGATACTCATCAACGGCTCTCGCCGCGTTGGGTGCATCGGAACACTGGGCCAACAAATCACCTGCGTTTTGTGAGACGAGCCAGTGAGGTAGCTAACGGCGTCAGTCACCGCTACATCACCTTGCATCAAACCTACATCAAAAGGTTACCGTTGACAATAATCGGGATAAGTCCCCTCACCCGCATTTCTCACCAGGGGGGTAAGTCAGCGCCGCACCCCGCGGGCAATGTAGCCGCTGCCAAAGAACGTCGAGCGCACACCGTGCAGATCCACGTGGCGTGCCAGCGGCGCCCAGGGCTTGCTCAGCCCCTTGACCGTTGTAAAGTAGCGATAGGAAATCGCGAGCAGCCAAACATTGGCGATTCCGAAATACCAGGGAAAGAGCTTGAGTCCGCTGGACGCCACCCGCGTACCTGACCGCGTCGCCTCGAATATGCGCACCAGCGCTGCTTCGGATTGCAGCACGTCCTGGGTGTAGACGAAAAGCACTGCATCGAATGGTCCCTGTAAATCGGCCGACTCCACGGTCGATTCGATGAGCTGCACATTTTTCCAGCCATCCTGACGAACCCGCTCGCGCGCTTTGCGCAGCATCTCTGGCGACTGCTCCACGCCCACCACAAAGCCCTCGGGACCCACCGCTTCGCGCAGCATCGCGATACTCTTGCCAGTGCCACAGGCAACATCGAGCACGCGCTGTCCACGCTCGAGCCGCAGCGCGTCGATGGTCTGCTTGCGAACCGGCTCGATGCGCCGAGTTGCATGATCATACCGCGTCGAGAGCCGCCGGTAGCGCTTTATGGCCAACTGACTGTCTATCAAAAACATCGCTGCCCCCTACGCTGTCGCTCTCAACGGAGTGAACGCCGGAGGCAATCGTTTGATCACCGCAGGCCTCCGCTTCGCATCAGTGCGAGGGCGTTGCAAATCCGCGCCCTCGCTAGCGCAACATGCAATTACAGTAATATGATACGCATAAATCGTTGAGGCCGGCAAACCTGCGGGCCAGTCGTCATTTGCACAAAATCGTAGGGTGCGCCGTGCGCACCGCACATCCGCGGTCTGGTGGCCGCTTCCGGTGCGCACGGCGCACCCTACGGTGCAGCCGGGCTACGCTTTTCGCCCCGAAGCAACGCTTACGAACACGAATCCTGCGCCTGCTCCCGTGATCCTGGTAAGAAATGCGGGCTGGCTTGAGTCGCGATGATCGGTCGAGTAGGCTTATATTGGTGGTCGGGGCGGCGAAATCTTCGTCCATCCGGTGAGACTGGCAGGGCTCCGTCCTGCGCCTGCTCCAGTGATCCTGGCGAGAAATGCGGGCTAAGGTTAATGGCACTTACTTAAGCCGATACGGGTTGCTTCTGTAGGAAATGTCGGCGGCAGGGAAGCCGCCGTCGAGCCTACACACACGTATACACGGCGTTTTCCGGAAGAAGTAACCCGTGTCGGCGGGTCGATTGCCCGACGATAGCTGTTAAGTCAGTGCCATTCGGGCTAAGGATCGATCGCGGACCAAAGCCGGTCGTGCCAACAATGTGGAGGATCATTCTTTGAACCGTCTTACGACGCCGGTGTGTCCCGCTTCAAGACCGCGCGAATTCCGCTTCTTCATCAGCGGACTCCGGGGAGAAGACCGCACCTGATGAATCGCGCAGGCCTGGCGATTGTCTTGTCGATGGGCGCGCTGACTCTGCTGTTGTGGTGGTTGGTCAATCGGCCGGGCATCGAGCCGCCATGGCCGGCACAGATCGCCGGGGTTACTTTCTCACCCGTTCGCGGTGATC
>JARFQK010000209.1 GCA_029287815.1 Gammaproteobacteria bacterium | reverse complement strand
GATCACCGCGATTGACAATGCCTTGTCCGTCTCGGCTTGCAGCGTCTTTATCGTTGCTTCGAGCAGTGCGGTTTTGCCTGCGCCGGGTGACGACATCAGATTGATAGTGAGCACGTTGTGGCTGTCGAAATGCGCGCGATTATGCGCTGCCGTATGATCGTTTTCATCGAGCAGGCTGTGCAGAACCGTGACGGCCTCCTTACCACTCTCGGTCTTGGCCAACTTGCCCCCGGGCCTGATCAAACCCTCGTTGCCGTGGGTGATGTTACATCCGCAGGTATCACACATTGTCTTGCTCTCCTAAAAAATTTGCGCGCGCACACTGGCCGGCAACGACAGAAAAATGCGTTCAGTGCCGGTCAATGCAATGTCATCTTCGCTTCGCCGGCAGTGGAATTGGCGCCGACTGACCGCTTCTCCAATTCCACGCTCATCAACATCAGCTCGTCACCATGGATCAACTCGGTGCGCCAATCACCGCAGTGTTTGCACAGCAGCTTGTTCGGCAAAGCATCGGATTCTTCGCCGCACTGCGTGCATTTCACGCGCACCGGTAGATCTTCGATCACCAGCTCTGCACCCTCAGCCACACTCCCGGCACTAGCCACCGGGTAAGCATGCTTCAACAGCTGCGCTTCGACACCGGACAACGGACCGATGCCGATAACGATCGCAACGGCCCTGGCGGCATCGCGTTCGGCTGCAATGCTTTCGATCTGATCGATCAATGCCTGACAAATAGCGAGTTCGTGCATCTCAAGCCTCGGTTTGCAGCATCTGATCGTAAAACTCCCACGCCGTTTGGGCTTCCTCGGGCGTGATTTTCTGGATCGCATAGCCGACGTGCACAACCACAAAATCATCCACCTGCAACGGTTCTTCCTGCATCATGAACAGGCTGACATCACGCTCGACACCTTTGGCTTCACAGCGCGCGTTGTAGCCCTCGATGGACTTGATCTGCATGGGTATTCCGAGACACATAGGCGACCTTACAGGTTGAGCAATTTCCAGTTATTTAGTATTTCATTTAATACTGAACTATCGGTAATTGAATTGATTTGAGTCAATATTATAACAATGCCTGAGGGTAACATATTACCCAGAAATGATAATCGGACAAAATACATTGATCCTCGGCATCGGCAACACGCTTTTGTCAGATGAAGGTGCGGGTATCCATGCGCTGAATCTGATGAAGGAAACGTTCGACGCGCGTTCCGATCTCACTTTCCTCGATGGCGGCACGCTCAGCTTCAGCCTGGCATGCTGGATCGAGGAATGTCACCACCTGATCGTGTTCGATGCTGCTGAACTGCACGCGCCGCCTGGAACCGTGAAAGTATTTGCCGGCTCTGACATGGATGCCTACCTCGGCGCTGCCAAGCGCAGTGCCCATGAAGTTGGACTGATGGACCTGATGGATATTGCGCGACTGACCGACCACTTACCGGTCAATCGCGCGTTGATCGGTATCCAGCCGCAAGTGATGGACTGGGGCATGCAACCGACCGAAAACGTCGGTCACGCCTTGCCCGAAGCTGTGGATCAGGCTGCTACCTTGTTGCATTTGTGGGCGCAACCACCATTGACCGATGCAACTCCCACAGCAGTGCAACATCGCAACACACCACCATCTGAATTACCAAAAACGGGGGCATAAAAAATGGAGCAAACAATACTTATCCCAATCGATGGTACTGAATCCGTGGTAGAAACCCTGCTCTATGTCAGGTCATTGACTCCAAGGGAATCCACCAAGGTCGTGTTGCTGCATGTGACGCCCGAGATCGAATCCAACTCGGCAGCCGTGGATCTGGAACCCCACATCAGCACGATCTACGATCAGCTGCAGTATGAAAACTGGGCGGTCGAGCGTGAAACCCGAATGGGTGATCCGGTTCAGGAAATCGTCAAAATGGCGATCCTGTTGCCTGCGACGCTGATCGTGATGACGACGCATGGCCGTTCCGGACTCGAGCGCATTCGCGAAGGCAGCGTGACCGAGCAGGTCTTGAAACAGTCGCCCTGCCCGGTGTTCATCCTGCACAGCGCGCGACCGGCACCCATGGACGAGCGTACCGAAGACCTGTTCAAACGTATCCTGGTCCCGCTGGACGGCTCCGACGCATCATCGGCGATTCTCGGCTGCGTGGAGAAATTTGCGAAGATGCACGACTGCGAAGTCGTGTTGTTTCATGACGAACTGGAACATGCTGAATACAAGGAGCAGAAAGCCGCGATCAAGGCGAAGCTGCAAGAACAGAGCGTCACGCTAGCCAATTCCGGCCTGAAAGTGACATTGGATATGACCACGTACAAACGACCCATCCGGGAAATTCTCGAACGCATCGACACGCTGAAAATCGATCTGGTATCGATGGCAAGCCACGGCACCGGCGGTGACAAGATCGCGATGGATGAATGTGTCACCGCCGAAGTGATACGCCATGCAAACTGCCCATTGCTGGTCTGGTCAGCGGAACCGCAGTGCCCGGTGGTCGACTGAGGCCATTATGACTGAACACGCAGAATCCCGCTTCAATATCCAGCTTGGCAACGCGCTGACCTGGAACGTGCAGCCGATCTTGCACGAGATTCGCCATGCGCTGCGCCGGCTTCTGGATAGCGATCAGAGCAGCATTATTGATCTGCGCAGTATCCCGCTGGCCCCCGGCGAAGAGGAAACCCTGCTGGATACGCTCGGCTGCGGCGAAGTCCACGCCAAGCTGAGCGCGCTCGGACCCAGCGAAATCTATGAGACCCGCTTCGCCGGCGTCTGGCTGGTGACGCATTACAACGCGGAGAACAATGTGATCGGGCGCTTCATCGAGATAACCCGATTGCCCGATATTCTGCAATCACAGACCGAGGACATGGCCGCTGCGCTGGAGCAGCTTCAGCGCGAGCTAGAGAACGATCCTGGATAAACCAAAACGAAACCGATGTGGAGAGAAATATCATGACAAAGGACTTATCCCGCCAAGATAGAACACTGGGTGAGGCGCTCCGCGGTCAGGGAATTTCGCGCCGCAGTTTCCTGAAATTCTGTGCTGCGACGGCATCGATGATGGCCTTGCCGCCAGCGATGATTCCAACGATCGCCCAGGCTTTGGAAAAGGCCAAAAAGCCTTCGGTGATCTGGTTGTCATTTCAGGAATGCACTGGTTGTACCGAATCGTTGACCCGCGCTCAGGCCGCCACGATCGAGAAC
>JARFQK010000187.1 GCA_029287815.1 Gammaproteobacteria bacterium | reverse complement strand
GCTGCAGAAGAAAAGTCACCATCACAAACACCAGGGTGTGGTCGCGCGAATTCGCAGCGGTAGCGCGGCGCAGCCGGATCTGGATGACATACTGGTCAAACAGGATCTATTGTTGCTGGTACTCGACGGCGTGCAGGATCCGCATAATCTGGGCGCCTGCCTGCGTACAGCGGATGCCTGCGGCGCAGATGCCGTGATCGTCTCGAGAAACCGCTCGCCGGGACTGACACCGGTGGTGCGCAACGTCGCCAGTGGTGCGGCCGAGACCGTCCCGTTTGTGCAGGTGTCAAACCTGGTGCGCGCGTTGCATCGATTGCAGCAGAACAATATCTGGGTCGTCGGTACGGCAGGCGATTCCGGTGTCAGCCTGTACGACAGTACGCCCAGTAATCGGCTCGCCGTGGTCATGGGGTCGGAGGGACGAGGGCTGCGGCGACTGACCGCCGAGACCTGTGACGAGCTGGTGCGTATTCCGATGCAGGGCCAGGTCGAGAGTCTGAATGTTTCGGTTGCAGCCGGCATCTGCCTGTTCGAATATCGCCGCAAACTGCAGGCGCAGCATGCCACATAAGCTCAGCATCATTGTCCCCGGCCTGTGCGGGCCCTTGCCTGAGGTCTCGGGTATTGAACTGTCGGCGCGACCGTTGGCCGAGCTGCTCGGCAACTTGGGCAAGCATAGGACAGGTTTTTCGGATTACCCGGCGCAACTGGCCGATTTGTTCGGCATCGATGCCGGCGTAGCCGTACCCGAGGCAGCCCTTGCCCTATTGGCATTTGGACACGAGCCAGGTGACGGCTGCTGGCTGCACGCCGATCCGGTCAATCTCCAGGCGGACATGAACCACGCGCTCCTGAGCGATGCGCGCACGCTGGCTATTCAGCAGCAGGAAGCCGAGCAGCTGGTCGCAGAAATTAATGCGCATTTTGCTGGGGATGGCCTCGAAGTATTCATGGCCGACCCGGACAACTGGTTTGTCAGATTCGATGATTGCAGCCTGAAGACGACCCCGTTGCGCCGGGCGGCGGGCAGAAACATCAATCAGCTGATGCTGGCCGGCGCGGCTGCGGAGCGCGCGCAGCGGCTTTTGAACGAAGTACAGATGCTGTTACACATCAGCGAGGTCAACCAGTCACGCGAGCAGCGCGGAATGCTGGCAATCAACAGCTTGTGGTTATGGGGCGAGGGGCGGTTGCCGAGCAAAGGCGAACCCGATATCACGCGGGTGTATGCCGATGAGCCACTGGCACGGGGGCTGGCGCGCCTGCACCAGATCGAGCATTCGGCGTTGACTGACCCGATCGCGCTGGCGCACGCGATGAGGCAGGAAGGCCATTGCCTGGCTGTGTTACAGCAACTGGACGGCCCATGCAGCTACAGCGATGTTTCAGCATGGCTGGACGAAATGCTGGTGATCGTTGATCAGTGGCTGGAGCCGTTGATCGAGACCGCGAGGCTGCTCGATGCGGAGATCTTTGTTTATCCCTGCAACGGTGTGCGTTATCATTTCAGCAACAAGAATACCTTCAGACTCAGCAAGCTGATGTTCTGGAAAAAGCAACGCCTGCAGGATCATGTCGAGACACCATAGAATAAGAAAAATACACCGCCGTAACCACGCTGTACCGGAGGAGCTAGAGCAGACCGCATTACATCCGCTGCTGAAACGTATCTATGCGAACCGTCAGATCAGCCGACTGGCGCAGGTCGATTATTCGCTAAAGCGCTTGTTGAACTTCGATCAGCTCAAAGGCATCGATACGGCCTCGGCGATTGTCGCCGATGCGGTGATGGCTGATCAGCGTATCCTGATCGTCGGAGATTACGATGCGGACGGCGCGACCAGCACCGCCCTGGTGGTACGCGCATTGGAACGGTTCTCGGCCGATCACGTCGATTATCTGGTGCCGAACCGCTTCGAGTACGGTTATGGACTGACGCCCGAGATCGTGGCCGCGGCCGCGCAGCGCTCGCCGGATCTGCTGATCACGGTTGATAATGGCATCTCCAGTAGCGAAGGTGTCGCGGCGGCCAGACAACACGGCATCAAGGTCGTGATCACCGACCACCACCTGGCGCCTCATCAGCTGCCCGCGGCCGATGCGATCGTGAATCCGAACCAGCCCGGCTGCCCGTTTGCGAGCAAATCGATTGCCGGCGTCGGGGTCGCGTTTTATTTGATGCTGGCCATCCGAGGTGTGTTGAGGGACAGGCAATGGTTCGATCAACAACGCCAGGAACCGAATATGGCCGAGCTGCTCGATCTGGTCGCGCTAGGTACCGTGGCCGACGTGGTGCCGCTCGATGAGAACAACCGCATTCTGGTCCAGCAGGGCATCCAACGAATACGCGCGGGCAAGGCCAGCCCCGGGATCAAAGCCTTGTTTCACGCGGCGGGCAAGGAGCTGAGAGTCTGCACCAGCGCCGATCTCGGCTTTTTCATTGGTCCACGGCTGAATGCAGCCGGCAGGCTCGAGGACATGTCAGCGGGCGTCGAATGCCTGATCACGGATTCAGCCCGTGTAGCCGAGCAGATTGCCGATGAGCTGAACCGGCTGAATACCCAGCGCAAGCAGATAGAGCAGGGTATGCTGACCGAGGCGCTGGCCGACATGGACGCCTTGCTGGCCACGCTGAACACCGATCACCTGCAGGCCGGTCTATGTCTTTACAACAGCGCGTGGCACCAGGGCGTGATCGGCTTGCTCGCAGCCAGAATCAAGGAACGCTTCCATCGGCCGGTGATCGCTTTTGCGAATGCGAACGATAATCCCGCCAGCACCGAGATCAAAGGCTCGGCGCGATCGATTCCGGGATTGCACATCCGCGATGTGCTCGATGCGATCGCGACCCGACACCCGGGTCTGATTCAGAAGTTCGGCGGCCACGCGATGGCGGCGGGTCTGAGTATCAGCCGCAAAGACTTCGAAGCGTTAAGACGGGCGTTCGAGCAGGAAGTGGAGGCGCAGCTATCGGCAGATGCGCTCGAAGAGGTCGTCGAGACCGACGGCAGCGTCGATCCGCAGGACATGTCACTGGAAACCGCCCAGGTTATCCAGGCGGCCGGGCCTTGGGGCCAGCATTTTCCGGAGCCGATGTTCGATAACGAGTTTGAAATAGTCGATTGGAAAGTCGTTGGTGACAAGCATCTGAAGATGCAATTGAAGCTCGAGCGGGGCGACAAGCTTGTCGATGCGATTGCGTTCAATACCGCAGCTGATGACTTGCCTGCTGCGGACAGTGTTCAGATTGCCTATCGCATGAACGTCAACGATTTCAGAAACAACCGGAGCCTGCAGCTGATTGTCGATTGCCTGAGTGCAGCTGAACAATGAAGCTTTACCAGTTTGCCCGAGCAGTATTGTTCCTGTTCGAGCCGGAGCGGGCGCACTCCCTGTCCATGGCGTTTCTCGAGCTCGTTTATCATTTGAAGCTGTCGCATCTGCTCTACGGTAAACCTAAGCGTGCACCGATCGAGGTGCTGGGGCTGAAGTTTCCGAATGTGGTCGGCCTCGCGGCGGGCCTGGACAAGAATGGTGATCATATCGATGCACTGGCGGCATGCGGATTCGGTTTCATTGAAATCGGCACGGTCACACCCAGGCCTCAACCCGGTAACCCCAAACCCCGCTTGTTCCGGCTCAAGCAGGATGAAGCCATCATCAATCGAATGGGTTTCAACAATGCCGGCGTCGATCACCTGATCGAGAACGTCAGGGCATGCAAGCGCGACTGCATCATCGGCATCAACATCGGTAAGAACCGAGACACGCCACTGGAGCGTGCTGTTGACGACTATGCGCAGGCTTTTGAACGAGTCTATCCGTATGCTGACTACATTACCGTGAATATTTCATCGCCGAATACACCGGGGCTTCGTGATCTGCAACACGGCCAACAGCTGGCGCAGCTGTTGGCAACACTGAAGCAACTGCAGCATCGGCTTGCCCAGCAGTACAGCGGCTATAAACCGCTGTTGGTGAAAATCGCCCCCGATCTCAGTGATGATGAAATCAAGGGCCTGGCGAGCACCTTGCTCGAGCACGGCATCGACGGCGTGATCGCGACGAATACCACGAATCAGCGGCCCGAACTCAAATCGGTCGCGTTCGCGGGCGAGGCAGGTGGTTTGAGTGGAAGGCCGCTGCGCCAACGGGCCGACCATGTGCTCAGCGTGCTGGTACAAGCGCTCGACAGCAAAATCCCGGTCATTGCGGTGGGCGGCATCATGTCGCCCGCTGATGCACGGCGAAAACTCGAGCTAGGTGCAGACCTGGTGCAGGTCTACACCGGCTTCATCTATCACGGGCCGGGACTGGTTGCCTCCATATTGAAAGATTTGTAAATGCGCAGCGATTTCCTTGCTCCTCTGGCATCATCGTTCGACACATCTGCTATAAATCTCAGTCAAGAATTGTTCCAAACCTAAATCTTATTTCCCAATAAGATCTAAATTCCTAAATCCATTAAATTGAATCACATTGTGACGTTTCGGCGTCTTCAAAGTGTATTTAAAGCTGCATCTGCGGATTAAAATTTTGAACAAATTCTATCTGACACAAAAACTAAACTTTCATCGCCGCCGAATTAGTTTCATACTTCAGCAAGTTGGCTATGTTCCAGCGCAGCGATCCCGGCGTCACACGTTGTGTCTCGCTTTCTGCTTGATCGAAGCAGCTCGTGTCCCGATCAGCCTGTCGAGCCCCTCCGGCTTACGCAACACGTCAATATTACAAACCCGAATTGCATCGCTTTCCGCCTTGTCGGGCACCGGCTTCGGGACCCGACGCTACCGGTCAGTCGGCTCACTTTGATGATGGTTGGGATATGAGCGAGCGACTCTACCTTTTCATCCTCGGCGCCTCGATTCTGGTCGCGCTCTATATGGCCTATACCCAAATGGTTTATGGATTGTCGCTGGTGCTCGTGCTGGAAGGCGTCAGCGGCATTCGCATGACGACGATGATACAGCGATTGAGAGATATATCCCTAGATCATGACATGGCACTGACCCGCATGCCGCCTCGCTTCGGGGTCGATGGCTTGAGCGCTTGGCGTGTATTCGTCGCATTCGTACTGGTCGCATCGGACGCATTGGTTTACCAGGATGGCTATGAATTGTTGTGGTTTACGCCCTGGTTCATGGGTTTCGCGATAATGGGCGCCGGTGCAACCGGAATATGCCCTGTGCTGCACGGCCTGCACAGGATTGGGTTCAAATAAACGGGATGGGCTATGGAAAACACGACTGAATCATTTCAGGCCAGGTTGCCGGCGCGCATCACCGGTATCGTGTTCTGGGGACTGGTGTTCGTTGGCCTGTTAATTTCAGTCTTCATACTCGCCGATGCGGAAAATGAACTTTACACCACGAACAAAACAAACTCGCAGATGGTGGCCTATACCCTCGAGGGCATTGTCAAAAAGCAGGCACAGTCGGCTACGCTGGCAGATTCGATAGCCAGGATCAAGCTGAGACTGAACCGACTCCGCGATGAAATGGGCTTTACTTCGGTGGTGCTGGCGCAAAATGGGCGCGAATTCACCTTTGGCGCAAGGAACCCCGACGATGATGTTTTTCCGTATTCGATCCATTACTACCCGAATCAGTCCAGGCAGCTGAAAACGATAACCGCGTTGGTCTACTACCCAAATCAGCGCAAACAGGTGACCGAGCTTCGCAAGAACATGCTGCTGACGATCGGCCTGTCGGTATTCGTGTTTGGTCTGATACTGCAGCAGATATTGCATCATGTCCTCTCGGAACCCTTTCTCAGAATGGTCAATACGGCACGCGCGTTTTCCAATGGTGATGAGTCGGTGCGATTCAATGACAACCGCAATGATGAGTTCGGCTACCTTGCCGGCTTCATCAATAATGCGATCGAGTCCATACTGTCGACACAGACACAGCTGCGTGTCGCTTTGAAGCGGGCGGAGAACTCGGAGATCGAGCTCTCACATCAAAAAGAGCAGGCTGAAGTGACCTTGCATTCGATCACCGATAGTGTGATTACGGTCAATCTGCGCGGTATCATCCAGTATATCAATCCAGCTGCAGAGGGTCTGTTCAGAACCTGCAGCGCGAATGCTCAGGGCATGGCACTCGGCGAACTGGTCAGAATTGTCAGCGATTCCACCGGGCAAAAAATCAAGGACCCGTTGATCGAGTGCTTCAATCAACTCAAGACGATACACTTGCCCGAGCACTCCTCGTTGATCGCCGGCAACAAACAAGTGATCGCGGTTGAGGCATCGGTTACCCCGATGAAAAACAACCAAGGCAACGTGATCGGTGCAGTCATGGTGATCCAGGATGTCAGTCATACGCGTAAGCTGACACGGCAGTTGTCCTATCAGGCCAGTCATGACATGTTGACCGGTCTGTACAATCGGCTGAAATTTGAAGAGTTCCTTGAGCAGGCGTTGATGAATGTCAGGGAAGAGCGGCGTGTGCACACCTTGTGTTACCTGGACCTCGATCAGTTCAAGCTGGTCAATGACACTTGTGGGCACGTTGCGGGTGATCAGCTGTTGCGCCAATTGCCGGATCTGTTTCACAAGGTATTGCGCAGCGGTGATATCGTCGCGCGCCTTGGTGGTGATGAATTCGGAATATTGCTGGAGAACTGTGACACCGCTCAGGCCACGCTGCTGGCCGATAAGATCAGGCAGGAGATCAAGGAATTCCGATTTGTATGGGAAGAGAAAGTGTTCGTTATTGGTGTGAGTATCGGTGTTGTGGGCATCGATGAGAACATCACTGACATTTCCAAGGTCATGAGCGCAGCCGACCTCGCCTGCTACGCAGCGAAGGATTCTGGCCGAAACCGAGTGCACGTCTATCAGCCCTCGGATGAGCTGGTGGCGGAGCGCCATGGTGAAATGCACTGGACCGGACGTATTACCCGCGCCATGGAAGAGGATCGTTTCATATTGTATCGCCAGCCGATCATTGGCTTTTGTGCCGATGGCAAGGAACATTATGAAGTCTTGATCAGGATGATCGATGAGAAGGGCGATATCGTGCCACCGGGTGCATTCATCCCGGCTGCCGAACGCTACAACCTGATGAAGAGCATCGATCGCTGGGTGATACGGGAAGTCTTCGAGCTGATGGCGGAACAAGGCGGTACGGCTGTATTTGGCGGTGCCGACAAGGTTATTTCGATCAACCTGTCAGGTGATTCTCTGAGCGATGACAGTCTGTACGACTATATCGTCTCATTGAAGAACGAGCTTCATATTTCGCTCAAGAATATCTGTTTCGAGATCACCGAAACGGTAGCGATCTCGAATCTGGTCAAGGCCACTGCGCTGATCAATCGGCTGAAACAGTATGGCTGTCGTTTCTCGCTGGACGATTTCGGCAGCGGCCTCAGCTCGTTTGCGTATCTGAAGAACCTGCCGGTGAATTATCTGAAGATCGATGGCTCATTCGTTCGCGATATCAGCAGAGATCCGGTCGATCGGGCCATGGTGGTGTCGATACAGCAGATCGGCAGTGTGATGCAACTCGATACGATTGCGGAGTGGGTCGAAGACGAGGAGACGTTGACTACGCTCTGGGAGATTGGTATCGATTATGTTCAGGGCTATCATCTGGGTGCGCCGGAAGCGATTCGGCAGAAGGAGATTTTGCTGGAGCCCTGCGCGGCTGTTGTGTAGTGATGTGACCAGAGCGCTCATCCAGGCTCATTCATCACGATCAGCGTCGCCCAATGATAAACGCATCGTTCGATGTTCGATGCCGGCTTCGAGAAACACATCGCCCTCACTAACGAATCCAAATTTCTGATAAAACCCCTCGACATTGACCTGGGCGTGCAAAAAGACCTGCTGGTACCCTTGTCGCTTCGCTTCAGCGATCACGGCTGTCAATAAGCGCGCACCAATGCCCTTGCCGCGCTCAGATCCGATCACAGCCATGCGCCCGATCTGCCCTTCAGCGGTGAGGCGCGCGGTCGCTATCGGCCGTGAACCGATGCGGGCCAAGAATTGCACACACCCACTGTCGCGTCCATCCCATTCGAGCGCTTCGGGCACTTGCTGTTCTTCAACGAAGACGGCTTTCCTGATCGCCCTCAGGCTGTCCTGATGACTGTCCCAGTCGACGCGCTGAATAACGATGTTCCGACTCATTGTAGCAGCAGAGAACCTGCATTGAAGAGCGTCAGCAGTGTTTGCTGATCGGCCTTGTTCTTTATGGATGCCAGCAGACGTTGTGCCGGGATCTGACGATGATCGGTCAGTCGGTGCGCGAATTCGAGGCTGGTGCTATAGCTGTTACCATCGACGAACAGCAGTGCGGCATCATCGTGTTGGCCAAACAAGAATTTCGAAGCAGGTGATTGTGCAATGTGAGCGTCAGCAGGCAAAGCCGCGACGAAATCGCGATATGTTGCGTACCGTGTTTCGGTCTGGTGCGAGTGCAAGCCGGAACGAGGCTCGCTGCTGAATTCACCAAGCCAGCGCATCAAGCTGCGGTCATCGAAAGTCAATTGTGTCGCCAGCATCGCTTTGATACGACTTACTGCG
>JARFQK010000112.1 GCA_029287815.1 Gammaproteobacteria bacterium | reverse complement strand
GAACCCGAGTGCTGAGCCGAATCCGTAGACCAGACTCTGCATGAAGCTGTGATCTTCCTGGACATTCAGCAGGGCTACACCGAGCACCGCACAATTGGTCGTGATCAAGGGCAGGAAGATACCCAGTACCTGGTAGAGCGCGGGGGAAAACTTCTTTACGACCATCTCGGTGAACTGCACCACTGCAGCGATAACCAGAATGAAGGTCAGGATGCGAAGGTAGCCGAGCCCCAATGGCCCGAGCAATAAATGTTCCAGCAACCAGCTCGCGGTTGCCGCCAGCGTCAGCACGAAGGTTGTGGCGAATCCCATGCCCAGGGCGGAATCGAGCTTGTTGGACACCCCCATGAACGGACACAGTCCCAGAAACTTAACCAATACAACGTTGTTGACCAGCGCCGTCGAGATCAGCAGCATGAATAATTCAGCCATTGGTGCCTGTCCGCGATATCTGCATGTCGATGTTCTTGCATCAAACATGCCAGTCATAACAATGTCGATACTGAAAAAACAAATCAGCGAGTTAGCTGGCTCGCGCACTTCAGTAGTGCGCTAAGCTGTGTCAGCAAGCACACATTTGTTCGTTCGGCCCGGTGTGCCATGTCGTATCTGCAACAATCGCCTGGGAAAATCTGCTTCGGCCGTATCCGATTTACAACTTTTTACACGGCGAACCGCGCTCTGCAGGTATCGAGTATATCTTTGAGAAATTACCGAGTTATGGATCGTTTGCGGATGCGGCCCGCTGTCGGAGTGCTCGCGCGATGGCTTTAGAAACCGCCCGCGTCCATGGATGCCTGCAGATTCTAAAATCGGGCATGGTACTTGCAAGTTCAAATTAATTGCAGGTTTAAGTTGGTACATCATCCGATTACTGCTATGCCGATTTTCAGTACAACGCACAATCGAGACAGGATGGAGGAAATCCTCGACTCGTTTCTTTCATCACCGCCGGCCGGCACACCCAGCGAGGTCATCGAGGCATTTGGCCGGCTGGTCAAAACGCAGGACGGCGTTCTGCCACCGAGCGTGTTTCTTGAGGCAGTCGAGCAATCCCCGATTGCTATTTCAATCACGGATCCAAATGCCGATATCCTTTATGTCAATCATGCTTTTGAGAAACTGACCGGCTACACCGAAGATGAACTGATTGGTCGCAACCAGTCCCTGTTGTCGTACAAAGTGACACCCTCCGAGGTTTACAACGACCTGTGGTCAACGTTGGCGCAACAGCGTTCCTGGAATGGTGTCCTGGTCAACAGACGCAAGGACGGAGGACGTTACCTTGCAGATCTCACGGTCGCGCCTGTGCAAGGCGGGGACGGGGAAACGTGCTATTTCCTTGCCCTGCATCGCGATGTCACCGGGGTTCACGACCTCGAGCGCAGACTTCGCAACCAGAAAGTCTTGGTCGAATCGGTCGTCGATGCGGCGCCGGTCGTGATCGCCTTGCTCGACAGCGACGGCAAGGTTCTGCTCGACAATCATGCATACAAGAAGCTTCTGGGCGACATGCGCGGAAAGGAGCCGGCGGATCGCTTTCTCGAAGAGCTCTGCGATGTCATCGAGGAAGATCGAAAACGCAGCAACAGCAAGCGCACCGGCTTCGTCAATCGCGAGGTTGAGCTCGCGTTCGAGCATGGCCTGACCTCTCGTTGGTTTTCGTGCTCGGGCGTCTGGGTCAACAAGACATACCCTGGCGCAGATTTCTACTTTTCCGGCGACAAAGATTGCGGTTTGCTGCTGGTCGCCAATGAAATCACTCACCAGAAGAAACAGCAGGAACAGATCAAAATGAATGCGATGCGCGCGTTGATGGCTGAACAACAGCTAGGGCGTGCGATGCGCGAGACGCTGTCCGGTGCGATCTACCAGTGCCAGGCACCGCTGAACACGGCTTCGGCAGTCGTTGCCGTGATGGAGCGGCGCGGTGACGGCGAGGTCAATCCCGCTGTCACCGCTTTGAGCGAGATTATCCAATCCGGTGAAGCCGTGTTGTCGTGTTTGCAGGAAGCGCTGCCCGCGGAATCGATTGAGGCCAATTTCCCGATCAACCTCAATGAAGTCATCAAGGACGTCATCGATGTATCGATACAACGGCTGCTCGGGGAAAGCGTGATCGTAGCCTGGGAGCCCGAAAAGGATATACCGAAGGTCATTGGCAGAAATTATGCATTGCGTTCGCTGTTCAAACAGCTGCTCGACAACGCGGTGGATGCGCTGAATGAACCGGAGTGCCGGTATCGTGAAATTGCGATCACGACACGAGCACTGGACGGAGAGGTGGAAGTCGTGATTCGCGACACCGGTCCTGGTATTGCACAGGACAAACGCCTTTCGGTTTTCGAACCGTTCTATTCGGCCTGGCAGAACAGTAAATTCCGCCCAGGGATGGGGTTGACGATTGCACTAGAGATTGTACGTCAGCATGGCGGCGAAATATTTATCGATCCGCATTATCACGGTGGGTGTGCTATTCACGTGTGTTTGCCTGCGAATCTGAATCATAAAGCACTCTCCGACGAGGTGCCCTGATGGTGGATTCGGTGCTCGAGGATTCACGTTCGGCAGCGCGCAATAGCCTGGTGCATGCCGAGCTCGACACGCTTTATCTGGTCAGCCAGGTACTGAGCCAGTCGCTGGAATTGAAACAAACCCTGGCGGCTGTGCTCGAGCTGTTACACGAGCGGGGCAGCCTGTATAACGGGATGGTGTGTTTGCAGGATGAGCCGAGCCGCGACCTGCTGGTGTATGCAGCGCATGATCCTGAGAACGAATTGAACTCGGCCGTGGTTCGTTACCAGCCGGGTGAGGGTCTCGTTGGTGAGGTGATGAACCAGGCCAGCAGCCTGGTTGTGCCGACGCTGGCAGATGAACCGCGTTTTCTTGGTCGGCTCGGTGTATACAACCTGGATCTGCCGTTCATCGGTGTGCCGATATTTATCGATGAAAATGAAGTGGTGGGTGTGTTCGTTGCTCAACCGCCAATAGGCGGCGAGCTGCTGAGCGAGCAGGCGCGGTTTCTGGAGATGGTGTCGAATCTGGTTGGGCAGAGTGTGCGGCTGTCGCGCATGGTTGCGAACGAGCGCCGCGCGCTCGAAGACGAACGGGACAAGCTGCGCCGGGAAGTCCGGGCCGAACACGGCTTTGACAGCATCGTTGGACACACGCTGGTCATGCGACGCGTGTTCGAGCAGGTACGTCAGGTTGCGAAATGGAATACCACGGTGCTGATTCGCGGCGAGTCGGGTACCGGGAAAGAGCTGATCGCGCATGCGATCCATTATAACTCGCCGCGTGCCAATGGCGCTTTCATCAAACTGAACTGCGCCGCGTTGCCGGATAACTTGCTCGAGTCCGAATTGTTCGGTCACGAGAAGGGGGCGTTTACCGGTGCGGTTTCACAGCGCAAGGGACGCTTCGAGCAGGCGGACGGTGGTACCCTGTTTCTCGACGAAATCGGTGAGATATCGTCCGTATTCCAGGCCAAACTCCTGCGTGTACTGCAGGAAGGTGAGTTCGAAAGGGTTGGCGGCACACGCACGATCAAGGTTGACGTTCGCGTCATCGCAGCAACGAATCGCGATCTTGAATCGCAAGTCGAGAAGGAGGATTTCCGAGAAGACTTGTACTACCGGCTCAATGTCATGCCGATCAACATGCCGCCGTTGCGGGACCGTGCCGAAGACCTGCCGGACCTGTCCCGGTTCCTGATCGAGAAACTAGGCCGAAAACAGGGGCGTGAGCTCTCGATCATGGACAGTGCGATACGTCTGTTGATGTGCCATAACTGGCCGGGCAATGTGCGTGAACTGGAGAACTGCCTGGAACGGTCGGCGATCATGTCGGAGGACGGGGTCATCGATCGTGACATCATCAAGCTGGCCGGTCTGGAAGAGAACAACGGTATCGTCGACGCCTCAGCGCACACTATCGATCTCAACGATCCTGAACTCGATGAGCGCGAACGTGTCATTGCTGCACTCGAGCAGGCAGGGTGGGTGCAGGCCAAGGCCGCTCGCCTGCTCGGTATGACGCCTCGCCAGATTGCCTACCGGATACAGACACTCGGCATCAAGGTTCGCCAGATCTGAGCGTCTAACCCGAATGGCACTCAACTTAACAGCTATCGTCGCGCAATCGATTCGCCGACACGGGTTACTTCTTCCGGAAAACGCCGTGAATACGTCCGTGTAGGCTCGACGGCGGCTTCCCTGCCGCCGACATTTCCTGCAGAAGCAACCCGTATCGGCTTAAGTAAGTGCCATTCGGGTCAGATCACAGTTTTCTCTAGTATACGCAGGATGTCGAGTAGACGGTTTTATCCTCTTCGATTTTCGGTCTGCCAGGATTTCCCGGCCGTGTTTGGCGTTTTGTCATGGTTTCAATCTTGTCTTTAAAATCTTCCCTGCCTAATACAAGCTCCTGATTCAAG
>JARFQK010000064.1 GCA_029287815.1 Gammaproteobacteria bacterium | reverse complement strand
GAATACGTGACCGGATATCAAACTGACAATCCGCAATTGGAGCTATACCAACACCTTGAAGATTATCTCGGCCCGCTCGCGGGCGACGGTGATTTCATCAACCGTTGCCCGACGGACGAATGCAGACCGACAGCGAGTGAGTCTGTATTGCGTGTCGATACGGCCATGCAGCGTGCGGCAAAGATGGATGGTGTCGTTGTCCAGTTCTTGCCGGACGTTGCATTTATTCGCGTCAGGATGGGCGGCAAGCCGGAAGGTGATCTGGCTTACACTATGATCAGCAACAAGGCCTATAAAAGCGTCAGCTCGATGCTCGAAGGCGAGAAGCTGGGTGACCGGCGCGATTATGAATACGATACCCAGACCGTAGTGCGCTGGTTGGAGGGCGCTTACCCGAATTTCTTCTACGTGGTCGATCTGGATGACATCGAAAAGTTTGTCGAAGAGTACGACGCCATTGAGAGCAGAAAGGCCTACGAGGCCTTCGTCGCGCGTTATGGAAAGCGCAGAACCAGCGAAGATTTCTGGGAGCACGCCGACTGGTTCAATGCGCAGTACCAAAGAGAACAACCGCAACTGTCCGGCATCTACGATCTAAACCGTTACCAGAACAGATAACGGTAGGGTGCGCCGTGCGCACCGGAAAGGCCCAGAACGGTTAATCTGACAATTCTGGTGCGCACGGCGCACCCTACGTATCTACTTTGTGTTCTTTGTGTCTCCGCGGCCTCTGCGTTCAATCCAAGCTCAGCCCTCAACCGCAGTGAGCCTGCCGCTGTTTATCCGTTCCATGAATGCGTCATAATCCTTCTGATTCTGATCGGCATAACGCTCGGCAAATTCGACCAGCGCCTCATCGAAGCTGTCGCTGGAACCAAGATAGCCGGCAATGGCCACCGGACCACCCGAACGCGCGTGTGCCCGTGCCAGGGTCCAGCCACATAAACGGGCCAGATATTTCAGGTCGTTGGCGTTAACGTCATCGACATCGATCGAGCCTTTCCAGTCGTGCAACTGCCGCCAGTAGAAATGATTGCCGGTTATTTCATTCTCATTCCAGCCGAGAAAAATATCGCTGACCGCCTGCATCAGGCGCTGTCCCTCGACGACACGTTGGCCATGGTTCTGATAGGGACTGAAATTGAGATATTGCTCCAGCACCGATGAAGTCGCCTGCTTTATTTGCAGAAACAGGGGATCATTGCGATCACGGCCCGCCAGCAACAGGATCAGACAGCGGTTGCCAACGCTGCTGACGCCGACGACTTTCAAAGCGATATCAACGGGACGAAAACGATCAAGCAGGTGTTCGATGTCATCGGTCACACTGTGGCGATACGTATCAAACGCATAGTCGACCAGTTCCTGTAATTGGTTTCTGCTCAATGCGTCGCTCAGGTCGCGCAGCGGCACTAGATCGGGTGGTTCGTGTTTGATACGGAACTGGCCATCGACTTCCTCGGCGTGCTTTTGTAATGCCCGTAGGTTGTCCTTTTTCATGGCCTTGTCAGTGATCTCTTCTGCCTCGTCTTCCCGTCCTTCCTTATCCGCTGTGTCGAGGAATTCTTCTTGATCGAGCATCGCATACCAGATATCGGTCGTGCGCATGTCAGCGAACTCAGTCATGGCCTTGCGGTAATGCTTGACCATGCGCCGGGTTACGTTGCGGCCTTGCTTTTTTTTGAGCCCGTTGTGGCGTGCAGCGATCATGAAGCTGGCGGCCAGACGCTTGATGTCCCACTCCCAGGGCCCAGCCAGAGTCTCGTCGAAGTCGTTGATATCGAAAACGAGTTGGCGCTCGGGTGAAGCATACAATCCGAAGTTGGCCAGATGCGCATCACCGCAAAGTTGCACTGTCAGCCCGCTGACCGGTGTGCTTGCGAGGTCTGCCGCCATGGTGCGGGCGCTGCCGCGAAAGAAGGCGAAGGGCGACGCACACATGCGCCAGCGCCGCACCGGCACCAGCCATTCGAGGCGCCCGTTGTTTTGCTCTTCGATCAGGTTGATTGGATCAGGCCGATCAGCCACCGGTGACCAGTCGCCGTGACTAGAGCGCGGCGTCTGCTTACGCAGTGACTTGCCGAGCGCGGCGCGTTCTTCAACGGTCTGATAGTTTTCTGCTGTCATCTCTCAAATCCAGCTCTCGTGATTTGGTTCGGTAGGGTGCGCCGTGCGCACCGACAACCAGACCGATGAATCCGTTTCCTCGTCCCTGGTGCGCACGGCGCACCCTAAGTGTTGCGCATTGCTCACCCTTCATATTAGCTTTGCGGCCTTTGCGTCTTCGCGTTGAAATCATCCTTGCTTCGTCTAGCGTGTCAGCCAGTAGGTCAACCCGGGTATATCCGTTATACCAACAGTCACAAACCAGGTGTCAGAAATAAAATTGACGTCCCTTGCGCCCAGGCCTACCCGAAGTCTGTCATTAAAGAAACTCACGTGCACGTCCCCGCCGAAGGTGTCCTGACTGACCACAACAGGGTCGCTCCATTTATGGTACCAGGTCGGCGTGATTCCCCAGCTCGACAGCGTAGTGGAGCCGGTGCGACGGATATAGCTGGGCCCTAATGCGCCATAGTTTTTGCGCTCGACTTCATTGGGCGTTTGATTGACGATCCCCTCCGCCAGGCCCAGACTGGCGCGAACCGCCAACAGATCTTTGTCCGACAGGGACCAGGTGGGTTGCCAGGTGAAGATGATATCTCTGTCGACAGCATCGAAAGCAAACTCGTAAGGGATAATGTTGCGCCAGATCCAGTTCTGAGGTGCGGTCGATGGTGCAAAGGTATAATCGGGATAGTTATAGGTGACCGTCTGCAATGAATAAGCAGCCATGCCCATGATCGGGGTATAACTGTTTTCTCGTAACTCAGGTTCAGGTTCTCGCGCGGCGTAGATATCCCTGGCTTCTTGCTCCAGATAGACCATGCGCGTGGTCATGCGACGGGTGAGCTCGGATGGCCATTTGGTCGGGTCGGCTATGATCTCTTTCAACAAGGGCTTAGAGCCATCGTCGGTCGGCGTAGGCTCAAAACCCTCATCGTTGAGGTTCTGGAAGAACGTATTCTCGGTGAAAAACATTTCTTTCTTTACGATGTCACTTTCTTCACCGGCTTCCAGTGTTTTGATCAAGCCATCAAAGATGATGCGCATGTCGCGGTCTTCCTCCGGCAGCGGCGTGTAGGCGAAACGCAGTGCGTCTTCGCGACCAAACTCCCACTGCGCCAGAAGAGCAAACACATAGCGGGCGCGAGGATCCATGTCGACGTGGATCAAATCGTATAAGTCCTCAGCCAGTGCATCCTGGCAAAGCAGGAATTCCTTCGGCTGGCGTTGTTCGTAAAATTCCATGCTGCACAGTGTTCGAGTGGCAACGATCACGGCATCATATACGCCGGTATAATAGTCGTACTCACGAAACTTGAGGTCCAGAAAGGCACCGAAGTCGCTCAAAAGGGTACCGGTGATCGGAGCGCCCCGGCTGGTAACGCGAAGAATCCGGTCATTGTGCATGGAACGCATTGCCTTTAAGACGCGTTCTGTGAATTCCTCCGGGACATGTTGCTTATTTTCAGTGATGGACACCAAGATTTGCCCGAGAAATTCGCGAGCTCGGATCACATCGATTTTGCATTGCGCCTCAACCTCTATGACCGACTCGCGCTTTTGACGCTGACAGTCATAGGCGATTCCGGCTCCGCTCAGCTTTTTCGCCGAATAGGGTGGTGTAATCGGCAGGATCGCACGATTATAGCCCAGTACAAGCAATGCACCGGCGCGACGAATGGATTCGGCACAACTCAGATCAGTGCGGAAAAAGTCTATGTCCTTCGAACATTCGATCCGGTCTGTAGCTGCTTCTAGCTTGTCCGCCAGCTGATAACTTAGTTCTGCGAGGTTCAATGTCCAGTACTCGCTCGTCAGCTCACGGTAGAGTTCATACTTGCGTGCGGTGCCCAAGGCACCCAACAACAAAGCCTGCTCGCTGAACAAACTGAAATCCATGGTCTGACAGGCTTCCGGAGGGTTCTCACTGGCGCATGCCGTTTGAGCCGCAGGTGAGGGCACTTGATAGCGAAGGCGGTCGGGATCAAGGTAGATGTAGGTAGCCGGCAGCAGAGTCTCATCGGCCTGCTTGCGCTCTTCAGCCAGCAGGCGTGCCAAACCAATCGGCAAGTTATCGAACAGACCGCCGTCAGCAAATTCCGCTTGCGCGAGTTCGTAACCCTCCGGGCAAACGAGCTTTGCTGCTGATTCTTGCTGTTTGATTGATAGCTCCCTTTTTTCATTATCGTCCGCGGCGTAGCTGCTGAGCCGACAGTACTGCAAACGCTTGCGGCCGAATGCGCCAGGAAAAGCGGAACTGGTTAGCACCGCATCCTCGATACGCTGATCCTCGATCGAATAGGCGGGCGCATTTTGCGCTTGAGGCAGCAGGATCATCGCCGGGTCAGACAATCTCGGAAAATCATCCGGTTCGAAATAGAAACCGAGCGTGCCATCATCCCGGGTGCGGGCCTCGAACGGAATATACATGCGCTGATTCTGTACCGGGATGTTGCCGATCTTCAGTTCCTCAGGTATCACCCGAGTTACCGTGACACCGAGGGGAATATGGCAGCCTGGACGAAAGCTCGGCGTATTCCACTGCTCGCGCAACATCCCGGCCGCCTGCAGCAGATCGTAGCGTGACAGCAGCGCATCGCCCTCACCGTAATAGATCGAATCCGCGCTTGGTGGCAACAGCCGGTTGACATCGGGACCAAGCCAGAGATCACGAAAAATATTATCGTCAATGCTATCGGCAAGCCCGCCTTTCGCCTGAGGCAGGCTGCACCAGCTAAGAGCCGACAGCAGCGTATTAATCCCACCTGCAGATGCGCCGGAGAAGCTGGCTGCTTCAAATCTATTCGCCCGGCCAACCAACGCCGCGTCCATTTTGTCGATGTCCCTGAGTATATTGAGCAGAGCCCAGTTGAGCCCGGCCTCATACGCACCCTTGCTGGCGCCGCCGCTGATCGCAATCGAGAACCGCCGTTGTTGCTCTGCAGCTGAGTGGGCTGTACTCCCGGTGCTGAGCAATAGCAGGGTTGCCAGCAAAGCCGTGAAAAAATGCATGATCAATGTTGTT
>JARFQK010000389.1 GCA_029287815.1 Gammaproteobacteria bacterium | reverse complement strand
TGATCTACGAAGCGGGTGAACCCTATCGCTTTCAGGAGGACGAGATAGAGAGAGGCGTGCAAGGCGCAGGGAATATCATGGCTTTTCTCAATATGACCGATGATCAGGATCGGGTAGTGCCAGATACGCGGGTTTACACGCGCTCGCGCTGGGTACGCGTACCGATGGACAAAGGCGGTTTCTTTTTCGCCGATGCCGCGCTCGGTGACGATGTCGCGATCGGTGACAAGCTCGGCCGCATCATTGATCCTTTAACCGACGAGGTCTTCGATGTCGTGAGCCCAGACTCGGGCGAGATTATCGGCATGGCGGTACCACAGCCTGTCCTATCGGGTTATGCACTTTTCCACATCGCGCGACAGCGAGACTAACAGACAAAGTCGCAAGGTCAGGTAGCGCTGCTGGCCGCCCTGCTTTCGTGTCACTGACGAGGCGGGCTTCGGTCAGCGGCTGTCGCTCTGGGTTTATACCCGCCGTCGATAGCCGCGCATTTTTTTGGAGGATGCAACGATGACAAAGACACCAAAGTCGCCTGAAATGAATGCCGGCCACTTCACAGACCCGATACCGGAAGCGGAAGCGCTATTCCTGCGGGGAAAGCGCGATCACGAGCAGGAGCTCGCGACAGCCGGTAGGGTCTTCCTCGAGTTCGTGCGTGGCTTCTCGATCCTCGGGGAGTTGGGCAAGTGCGTGACAGTGTTCGGCTCGGCGCGTTTCACCGAAGGACACCAATACTACGAATTGGCGCGGCGCCTGGGCCGTCGTCTGGCGGAGGAGGGTTACACCGTATTGACCGGTGGCGGTCCGGGGATCATGGAAGCCGCGAATCGCGGGGCGAAGGAGGGTGGTGGTCTGAGCATAGGCTGTAATATCCGATTGCCACGCGAACAGGAGCCCAACCCTTATCTGGATCGATTCGTCGAGTTCGAGTATTTCTTCGTACGCAAAGTCATGCTGGTCAAGTACTCGCAAGGTTTCATCACGTTGCCAGGCGGGTTTGGCACGATGGACGAGTTGTTCGAAACGGCTACGTTGATACAGACTGGGAAGATACGACGTTTCCCGCTGATCGCGATGGGTTCGGATTTCTGGCTGAACATGACCAGCTTACGTGATGCTGCAATCGCGGAGGGGACCATAGGCGAAGCGGATCTCGAGGTGTACGCTCGGACGGATGATGTCGAGGAAGCTCTGAGACTGCTAGCCCGCATTTCTCACCAGGCGGCGTAGGGTGCTGAGATGGTATTGGCTTTTTTGGAAAACTCGAATCATCGAAAATACAGCGTGTTTTTCAACAGTGCCTATCACGGTTCAGGCTGGTCTTCGAGTCCGTAAGCTTGCTCTTCACTCAAACCATAGCTATGGCTATGCTTTTCGCTCCAGGGCGGCGCTTACGAACACGAATCCTGCGCCTGCTCCCGTGATCCTGGCGAGAAATGCGGGCTAGAAGCTAGAGGGGATGGCGGTGAATAGCGTCACCTCCAAGGAACGCGAAACGCTGGCTGGGGTTTTTTCGCAATTCGTCACGATTCGACTGACGTATCGGCTACACTCAGGCATAAATGCGTTGACGATGTTTATACTATGGAACTCAATATTCATGCAGCGGCGACAATGGTACTCACCATTATCGCGCTCTACCTTTTTTCACAGGATAGATATCGTCTCGAAACATCCAGCTTGATCATTCTGATCATCCTGACCTTACTCTTCACGATTTTTCCATACACCCATGATGATGGCAGTGCGCTGAGAGCCGCGGACTTCTTCTCCGGCTTTGGCCATGAAGCGCTGGTGGCGATATGCTCACTGATGATCCTCGGCAAGAGTATTGAAATTACTGGTGCTTTGAAATTTTTGAGTCGCACCTTGACGCGTCAGTGGAAAAAGCGCCCGAAGCTCGTTTTTCTGACAACACTGTTAACAGGCGCCGTGCTCAGCGGATTTCTGAACAACACGCCGATTGTGATCATGCTAATACCAATCCTGATCGGTCTGTCGCTGGAAACCAAAACAGCACCCTCAAAGATCCTGATTCCCGTTGGCTTTGCGACCCTGATCGGCGGTATGGCAACCACCATTGGCACATCAACGAATCTACTGATCGTCGCGATAGCAGCGGATATCAGCTCGATATATTTTGATATGTTCGATTTTTCCGCCCCGGTTATCATCGTTGGGGCTGTCGGTATTCTGTTCCTGTGGCATGTTGCACCGCTGTTGTTGCCGGAGCGCCAGATTGATCTGGCCAACACCAGCAAACGTATCTACAATGCAGTGCTGTTCCTGTCTGACACCAGTTATACCGCTGGCAAGGACGTCCACGCTGTGCTCGAAGCCACGGACTACGAGGTACCGATCAAAAAGATCAGGCGCCGCAAAAACCAGATCATTCTCCCACTGCCAGCGGTTTTGCTGAGACCAGGAGATGCGCTCTTTATCAGCGGCACAGCCGAAAAGCTCAGGGAATTCGAACGCAAGCTGAAAGGGAAATTGCATAACGTCGGCAACGATAAAGGCGTTGCCAAAGGCGACTACACGGCGAGGGAGGACGACCAGATCATGGCCGAAGTCCTGGTGACCAGCAATTCATTGCTGCATAACCGATCGCTGAATCAGGCGCGCCTGGCCGAAAAATACAATATCATCGTTCTGGCACTACATCGCCTGAATAAGCCGACCGAAAGCATCACTGAAAAACTGAGCAGGATAAAGTTGCATCGAGGCGACATCCTTCTGGTGCAGGGTACACGGGAAAATCTTGACTTGATCAAGGAAGACACGAAGCTACTGGTTCTGGACAGCAAGATCGATTATGTGTCATCCGCGAAGGGCCCGCTGGCTATTGCGATCATGAGCGGCGTGGTTCTTATGGCTGCGTTTGGTCTATTACCGATTTCCGTCAGTGCGCTGACCGGCGCGGGACTCTGTCTGTTGACGCGTTGCCTGGGCTGGCGCGATATCAGCAAGGCCCTGAATATACAGATCATAATGATCGTGGTCGTGAGTTTGGCTTTGGGCAAGGCGCTGATCGATACTGGAGCGACCGATTACCTGGCATACCAGTTTGTACACTTGACGCAAGGCCTGCCCGTCATCAGCGTGCTTTGTGCGATGCTGTTCATGATGTCTTTGATTACCAATGTGGTTTCCAATACTGCAGCCGCGGTGATCGGCACCCCGGTTGCTGTGAACGTTGCGCAACAGCTCGGTGTGCCGCTGGAACCTTTCATTCTGGCCGTGCTCTTCGGGGTCAATATGAGCTACGCCACTCCGATTGGTTATCAGACCAATCTGTTGATTTTCAGCGCTGGCGGTTACAAGTTCGCCGACTTCCTCCGGGTGGGCATACCACTGACGCTAATCACCGGGATCGGGTTTACGCTCGTTTTGGGATATCTTTATCAGCTCATTTGAGTGCTTGTTCAACGGCGCCAATGGCACAGTGAAGCGAAGAAGCTGCCCAATTCATACGCGTCATTGCGAGTCGCGATAGCGACGTGGCAATCTCCGTCCTGCGCCTGTTCCCGTGATCCTGGTGTAACCCGGTATGGACCTTCGGGTCAAATCCAGCAGATAGGGACGGCGTTGAATGGGATCATCTGCGGCAACGGATATGCGATCCTTGCCGCTGCCGTAGGGCACGAACTTGCCCCCGAGATTCCATGGTGCCGTGGTTGTGATTGGAGACAACGGCAGCGGCTGCTCCTCGCCGCTTCGTATTTCCCTGCTCGCCAGTGGCGCATCAACAGGCCTCCAGATCGGCGGGCGCGACGGCATATACGAGCAACCTCCGACCACTCGGCCCGTCCACGTATCGATCAGGTCAAAAACCAGCGCGTCCACGGGCGGGATCGTGGGGTGTAGCGTGGAGGGTGGATTGGCAACTTTGTAGCGCACCCCGGCGACGTACTCGCCGCGCACCCGGGTGGCCTGCAATGGCACCCGGCTTTCGTTGCACGCGAGCACATAACGAGAAGGCGTCAGGCCTGTGGCGCGAACCTCGAGTCGCTCGTTCGCCGAGTCGATAAAACGTGCAACGCCTGCGGCCGTAGTTTCCTCGGCTAACACCGGCCAGGGTTCGTGGGCACTGCGCAGTTGCAATGAGATATCGCCGAGCTGCACTTCGCCCAACAGCGGGAAGCGGAGCGCAGCCAAGGGCTCGAACCACTCGGCTTGAAACGGATAGCCGGCCGTGTTCAGCTCGTCGAGTACCGTGCACAAGTCCTCCCAGAGCAGACGCGGGAGCATATAACGATCGTGGAGCGCTTCACCCCAAACAGCGGGCTCCGCTCTCTGGGGCTGGCCCGAGACGTAAGCCATCAAGCCCTTGACCAGAAGAGTTTGCAGCGCGGCAAGCTTTGCATCGGGTGGCGTCTCGAAACAGCGCAGCATCACCCGGCCCAGCCGCAGCGCCGGGCGATCAGGCGCATAAAGCTGGTCGACGCGTATTTCCGCACGGCGCATGTCCCCGGCCGGATCGGCGAGAATGTGGCGGAGGAGTCGGTCTGGGATCCAGGGGCAGGCGCTTTCCCCTGACGGAATGCGTTCGAGCGCGATAGCCAGCTCGTACAGGGACTCATCACGGCCTTCGTCGGGGCGCGGCGCGTCACCACCCGGACCGACGGGTCGCCCGGCAAACAAATAAGACAGACTGGGGTGCAGTTGCCAGTATACGATCAGCGATCGCAGCAGTTCCGGACGGCGCAGGAAGGGGCTGTCCAGCGGCCGACTGCCTCCGAGCAGCAACTCCGCATGACCACCCGGGGGCAGGCGCTGGCCGTCGGCCATCGTGCGTTCACCCTGCAGCCCGCTCTCTGCCGCCTCCTGGTAGATCGCTGTCAACACCTCGATTTGTTGCTCCCAGTTTTCGGATTCCGGAAGCCAAACCTTCAGGATGCCGGCATCGGGCTCGAGCTTGAGCCGGCGCAGACGGTAATCCTGAGGTGGCTGGTAACCCTCAAACGTGACCGGTGTCGCCCGCTCCAGCGCGGCAGTTTCAACGGCGGCGACCAGATCCAGGTAATGCTCCAGGTGCGTCAGTGGCGGCATGAAGATATGCAGGCGGCCGTCGCGTACTTCGATGCACAGCGCTGTGCGCGGGGCGCTTGTGCCCCGAGCGGGCTTCGCGTCGGCTTGTTCGACCGTGGCGCCAGCTGGACTCAGTGTGGTCAGGCGCGCGCTCAGTTCGCCGTGTATGTCAGGGAGCAAGGGGCGTTCTTCGAACTGGCAGCGCTCCGGGTCGGGCTCCGCGGGTGCGTCTGCGCCGACCGGGAAGCTGTCCAGCGGCAGCCGATAGCCGATCGGAGACGTGCCTGGGGTCAAATAAAGCCGGTCGCGGCGAAATGTCCACGGGCCGCTGCGCCAACGTTCCTGTGTCGGATCCCAACGCAGCGGCAACACATGACCCACCGGATCCGCCCGGCTCGACGAGAGGTGTAAGGCAAGAAGACGACGCTGTTCCGGATCCGACAACTCCTCGGGCGAGGGCACGTAGTCGACGAGGACGCGGTTTGTCCAGAGTTCATGCAACTGGTCTTCGAAGGCGGGAATAATGAATGATTCGTCAAGTCCAAGCGCCCGCGTGAGCGCCTCGGCGAGGCGTTTGGCGTCATCCGAGCGCATGGTTTTCGCCGTTGGTTGTGTCATCTCGAGCAGCGCACGATGACGCCAGACCGGCAGACCATCTGTTCTGAAGAAACAATTAAGATTCCAACGGGGTAAAGACTCGCCGCCGAAGATTTCGCCCTGCCCAACGTGGAGCAAGCCGCCGGGAGCGAGTCGATGCCAGAGCCGCCGCAGCAGTTCGTCGGCGACCCTGCGCTTGTCCGACCCCAGCGCAGTCAGGGTCCATTCGGTTGCTTCGGCTTCGTCACGCGAGACGAAAGACAAGCCGCCGGCCACCGACAGCGCGATGTGCTGGCCGTCGAGGGCCGAGTCGATATGATGGCCGAGACCAACGATGTCCGCCCATTGGCTTTCGCTGAAAGGCCAGGGCTGCGCTCGCGGCAGGAGGCGACGCAAATGAATTTCTTCGCTGCGTGTTTCCTCGCAAGATTCCCGATAACCGACGATTGGCACAGCCCTCAGAGGTTCCGGGGCAGTCGCCAGTGGGATATAGCCTTCATTGGTGAACAAGCCGGATGCCGGGTCCAGTCCGAGCCAGCCAGCGCCCGGCAGAAACACTTCGCTCCAGGCGTGGCTGCTGGCCGTGTCTGTCGTTTCGGCTGGGTCCAGCAGAATGCGGTAGCCATGGGTGAATCTGGCTGCAAGTCCAAGGTCGCGCAGCGCCAGGGTCAACAGCCAGGCCAGCTCCCACACCGAGCCATCACCTTGTTCGAGTATGGCCTCCAGGTTGACCGGTCCGGGTGTGCAGGCGCCGGCTATCGCGACGGTCCCCGCGACCTTGGCGTTGATGGCTTCGAGTCGCTCGAGGATATACCCAGGCCCGCAGTCCAGCTGGTCCAACCATGCCCGCATGCGCGGCCCGGTCTGGCCGATACGCAAATAAGGCGCCAGTTCCTTGTGCAGCTGCTGCGGGTAGTCGAACGGATAGCGGGACGCGAACGGTTCGACCAGAAAGTCGAACGGATTGATCGGCTCCAGCTCTGCGATCAGCTCCATAGAGATGCCCAGGCTCGATACCGGCTCGGGAAGATCAAGGCGGGCCAGGTGGTTCTCGAATGGGTCGCGCAGCCAGTTCAGCCAGTTGGGGTCGGCGTCCACCCGCAGTGAATACGCCGAGATCGCACAGGGCGTATGGGGTGCCGGACGCAGTCTCAGCCAGTGGGTTGACAGCCGCACCGATCGATCGAACCGATAGGCGTAATGTTGTGTCAGGGCAATGCGCGTACTCATCGGGGCAGCCGTCGCAGGTCCAGGGTACAGGGATAGTCGGCGTTGATCTTTTCCACTTCGGGATCGCGCGATGGGTCGGGCGTCGTTGGACGGCAATGCTGCTGCAGCTTCCGCACCCAATTGGGCGGTTGCACCTCACCGCTGCTATGGCCCCAGCTCCAGAAACGCGAGATGCGTCGGCTCTCGGCCTCGTAGGCGTTGACTGGGAACGTGTCGTAACCGACGCCGCCTGGGTGGCTGACATGATAGACGCAGCCGCCGATCGAGCGCCCCAGACGGCGATCATGCAGGTCGAATACCAGCGGTGCGTGCACCTCGATGGTCGGGTGCAAACCGAAACCTGATTTCCATGCTTTATAGCGGATGCCGGCCACGAACATGCCTGCTTCAGCGGTGGCTTGCAGCGGTACCCGACGACCGTTGCAGGTCAGAATGTAGCGTTCAGGATCGAAGCCGTGACAGCTAATTTGCAGTCTCTCGACGGCCGAGTCGACCACGCGCGCTTCGCGCTGGGCTGTGGCTTCCTCGCCAAGCACATGCCACGGCTCGAGCGCCATGTGCAGCTCCAGTTTCACATCGCCGTAGGCGACGCGCCCGTAGACCGGGAAACGAAACTCAAGGAAAGGTGCGTACCATTCGAGCTGCAACGGATAGCCGGCCTGGTTCAGGTCCTGAATGACCGTGCCAAAGTCGGCCCAGGCGTAATGGGGCAACAGGAAACGGTCGTGCAATGTGGTGCCCCAGTGGACCAGCGGGTGACGGTAGGGCTCTTTCCAGAAGCGGGCAATCAGTGCGCGCAACAACAACATTTGCGCCAGGCTCATCCGGGCATGTGGGGGCATTTCGAATGCTCGGAACTCAACCAGTCCCTGGCGGCCAGTCGCGCTATCGCGCGAATAAAACTTATCGATACAAAACTCCGCCCGGTGGGTGTTGCCGGTGATGTCCGTCAGAAAGCTGCGCAAAGCCCGGTTCATCACTTTCGGCGTACCTGCTTTGTCGGCTTCATCCAGGCTGAGCTCGAGTTCGTCCAGCAGAGCAATGCCGCGCTCGTCGACACGCGGCGCTTGTGAAGTAGGGCCGATAAACAAGCCAGAGAACAGATAAGACAGCGATGGATGATGTTGCCAATACGTGAGTAGCGAGCGTAACAGGTCGGGTCTACGGACAAACGCGCTGTCCTTGGGTGTTGGCCCGCCGAGGGTCACGTGATTGCCACCGCCAGTGCCGGTGTGGCGACCGTCCAGCATGAATTTCTCGGTGCCGAGCCGCGAAAGGCGCGCCTCCTCGTAGAGCGTGACCGTATTATGCTCGAGCTCGTCCCAGTTAGCGGCAGGGTGGATGTTCACTTCGATCACGCCCGGATCGGGCGTGACCTTCAAAAAGCCAATCCGCGGTGAGTCGGGCGGCGCATAGCCTTCGAGCACGACCGGCATATCGAGTTCGGCCGCGGTCTGCTCTATCGCCGCAACCAGCGCCAGAAAGTGATCGACGGCTTTGAGCGGCGGTAAGAACACATACAGACGGCCATTGCGCGGTTCAATACAGAGCGCGGTGTGCGGTACCCCTGTCCAGCTGGTGTAGCGTTTGCGAATGATTTCGGGTCTGGCGTCGGCGGGCAACGGTGATTCAAAATCGGCTGGTTCGGTCGTGGCGCCTGACGCCAATGGTCTCTGCGGAGTTGGCTGGGTCTGGGCCTCGACAATTTCCTGCTCGACTTCCGTGACCCACTCGAGCTGAGCGAGGGGCAGCCGCAGACCCATCGGTGAGCTGCCCGGGCAAAGATACATCAGCTGACTGGCGAAGTCCCAGGACCCCGAGCGCCAACCGTTCTGATGGCGGTCCCAGAGTAGCGGCAACGCGAAACCCACCGGTTTGCCCAGGCCGCGTGCCAGGGCCAGGCTCAGGTCATCACGAAACTGGCGTGCCCACGGGATCGCGATGATATCCAGGTTCACAGGTTGTCGCGCTTCCCGCCACAAATAATGCAGCCAGTCTTCAAACGCCGGGATCAGAAAACGCGGTTCCACATTCAAGTGACCCGCGAGTTGCTCACCAAAGCGTCGCGCATCATCGACGCTGAAGCCGTAATCGCGTTGCTCATCGGCAAGCAGGGATTCATCGCGCCACAGCGGCGCGCCATCGGTCCGCCAGAAACAGCCCAGCGCCCAGCGCGGCAGCGGTTCGCCGGGATACCACTTGCCTTCCCCGTAGTGCAGCAGTCCACCGGGCGCGAACGCATTCTTCAAGCGTTTGAGCAGCACGCCTGCGCGTTCGCGCTTGTGAACACCGAGGGCCTGGGTGTTCCATTGCGCGCCTTCCATATCGTCAATGGACACAAACGTCGGCTCACCGCCCATCGTCAGTCTGACATCCAGCTTTGATAGCTCGCCGTCTATCGCGCGACCGAGTTTGCGGATCTCCGACCACTGGGTTTCGGTGTAAGGCTTCGTGACCCGCGGATCTTCGTGTACACGTCTGACATCGTTCTCAAAGTCGAATTCAACTTCGCACTCATCGGAAAAACCGGTGATCGGTGCAGCACTGACCGGATCCGGGGTGCACGCCAGCGGTATGTGGCCCTCGCCGGCGAATAAACCCGAGGTCGGATCGAGGCCGATCCATCCAGCGCCCGGAACATAAACTTCGGCCCACGCATGCAGATCGGTAAAGTCATGTTCCGGTCCCGATGGTCCGTCCAGCGACTTCTGATCAGCAGTGAGCTGAACCAGATAGCCGGAGACGAAACGCGCGGCGAGTCCCAGGTGCCGAAGGATTTGCACCAGCAGCCAGCCGGTATCGCGACAGGAGCCGATACCTTTTTCGAGGGTTTCCTCGCAGGTCTGTACCCCGGGGTCGAGTCGGATCGCGTAGTCAATATGTTGCTGCAGGCGCTGATTGAGCGCGACCAGAAACAGATTGATGTGGCGTTTCTTGCGGTCGACACCCTCGAGCCAGGCCCTCAGCCGAGGGCCACTTTCGGTGAGTTCGAAATAAGGCTCGAGCTCCTGCCGCAATAATGCGTCGTACTGAAAGGGATAGTTCTCGGCGTATTTCTCGACAAAGAAATCGAACGGGTTGATAACGGTCATTTCGGCGACGAGTCGGACGGCAACTTTCAATTCCTCGACGCGTTCAGGGAAGATCACACGCGCGACCGTATTGCCAAACGGATCCTGTTGCCAGTAGAGGCGGTGATTTTCGGGGCTGACCTGGAAATGGTAGTCGTGTATCGGCGTACGCGCATGCGGTGCCGGGCGCAGGCGCATGACATGAGGCGATAAGGCGACCGGACGGTCATATCGGTAGCAGGTTACGTGTTTTATACCAACGTGTATCGCCACAGTTTTTTTACTCTATCCTGCCGTCAACGGCCAAGCTCGCACTCGGCCTGAAGGCTCCTTCATTTGAAAGCTGATGGGAAGTGACACGCAGTAGACGTTGCTG
>JARFQK010000361.1 GCA_029287815.1 Gammaproteobacteria bacterium | reverse complement strand
TTCAGCGTGCACCATCACACCCAGGTCGATTACCTCATAGTTGTTGCACTGCAACACGACGCCGACAATATTTTTGCCGATATCATGAACATCGCCCTTGACCGTGGCCATCAGGATTTTGCCATTGCTGCTGCTGGTCGCGTCTTTTTCGGCCTCGAGGAAAGGCATCAGATAGGCCACTGCTTTTTTCATCACACGGGCAGACTTGACCACCTGAGGCAGGAACATCTTGCCCTCACCAAACAGATCACCGACGATGTTCATTCCATTCATCAACGGTCCTTCGATCACATGCAATGGACGCGCGGCGCTTTGCCTTGCCTCCTCGGCATCTTCCTCAATGTGTTCGGTGATGCCTTTGATCAGCGCATGCGCCAACCGGTCGTTGACCGGCTTGTCCCGCCATGCCTGATCCTCTTTGATGTGAGCACTGGCCCCTTCCGCCAAAAAAGTTGGGGCAAGCTCGATCAGACGGTCGGTGGCATTGTCGGATCGATTCAGGATCACATCTTCGACGGCCTCTCGCAGCTCTGCAGGCAGATCATCATACACCGCGAGCTGGCCGGCGTTGACTATACCCATATTCATACCGGCGCGAATCGCATGGTAGAGGAACACCGAATGAATGGCCTCGCGCACCGGATTATTGCCGCGAAATGAAAACGAGACATTGGAAACGCCACCGGACACCATCGCGTGTGGCAAGTCCTGCTTGATCGCGCGCGTCGCTTCAATAAAATCAACGGCGTAGTTGTTATGCTCTTCGATTCCGGTGGCAACAGCGAAGATGTTTGGATCAAAGATGATATCTTCTGGCGGGAAGCCGATTCTTTCGGTAAGCAGCTTGTAACAGCGGGTACAGATTTCCACTTTACGCTGGTAGCTATCAGCCTGACCCTGTTCATCGAAAGCCATCACGATCACCGCGGCGCCGTAGCGGCGAATCTCGCGAGCCTGCTGCAGAAAGGCCTCCTCGCCCTCTTTCAAAGATATCGAGTTGACGATGCTTTTTCCCTGTGTGCAGCGCAAACCGGCCTCGATCACCTCCCACTTCGAGGAATCAATCATCAGCGGAACGCGCGATATATCCGGTTCCGCTGCGATAAGATTCAGAAACCGCGCCATAACCGCTTTGGAATCGAGCATGCCCTCGTCCATGTTGACATCGATGATCTGGGCACCATCATCCACCTGTTGCTGGGCGACCGAAAGTGCTTCTTCGTATTCCTGCTCCTTGATCAAGCGCCTGAATTTTGCGGAACCGGTCACGTTGGTACGCTCGCCGACGTTGACGAACAACGAGTCCGCAGCGATATTGCATGGCTCCAGCCCCGACAACCGGCACTCAATTGGCAGATCCGGGAGCCGCCTTGGCGGCTTGCCTTCGACGGCGGCAGCGAAAGCGCGGATGTGGTCCGGCGTGGTGCCGCAGCAACCGCCTACGATATTCAAAAAGCCGCTGTCAGCCCATTCGCCGATTGCTTGCGCCATTTGGTCGGCGCCAAGATCATAGCCACCCATTTCATTGGGTAGACCGGCATTGGGGTGCGCTGACACGTAGAATTCCGAAATACGAGACATCTCCTCGACGTACTGGCGCAGATCATCAGGACCGAGCGCACAGTTCAATCCGATCGATATCGGTCCTGCGTGACGCAATGAGTTATAGAACGCTTCGGTGACCTGTCCGGTCAGCGTCCGGCCGGACTGATCCGTGATCGTGCCCGAGATCATCACCGGGAGTTCGATCTGATCCTGAGCGAACACATGCTTAACCGCGTAGATCGCCGCCTTTGCGTTCAGAGTATCGAAAACCGTTTCGATCAACAGCAGGTCCGCACCGCCCTCGATCAGTCCGCGTGCCGATTCCGCGTAAGCCTCAACCAGCTGTTCGAACGTAATATTGCGAAAGCCCGGATCGTTCACATCCGGCGAAATCGAGCAGGTCCGATTGGTCGGCCCGAGAATGCCGGCGACAAACCGCGGACGGTCCTCGGTCTCGGCAGCATCGGCAGCTTCACGCGCGAGCTTTGCAGCCTCGACGTTGATCTCGTAGCTGAGCTCTTCCATCGCGTAATCGGCCATCGCGGTACGCGTCGCGTTGAAAGTGTTGGCCTCGATGATATCAGCGCCGGCAGCAAGATAACGGGCATGGATATCGCGAATCACTTCAGGCTTGGTCAGCACTAGCAGGTCATTGTTTCCCTTGAGATCCGTTGGCCAGTCGGCGAACCGCTCGCCGCGATAATCCGACTCGGCGAGTTCGAAGCGCTGGATCATCGTCCCCATAGCGCCATCCAGTATCAAAATGCGCTCTTTTAGCAGATCGTGGAGCTTTACCAGGCGTTGTTGTCTTGACATGAGCAAAAATCGAGCAGACTCGACAATAAAAAGTACCGCATTATAGCAGTACTTGTGGACGCGTACTTCGCGTACGTTCCCGGCAAATCTGGTGGTATGATTTGGCAATGAGCTTTTTGAATATCAGCCTGTACCTGACGACCGAGCACGACTGCGGGTATTTGCCAAATCATCGGGCCACCAATCTGGTGCCCGACCCTCGCGTCGCGATGACCATGCGTTTGTACAGCCAGCTCATCGAACTGGGCTACCGGCGCAGTGGCAGCCACACTTACCGACCGCACTGCAGAAATTGCAGCGCCTGTATTCCCTGCCGGATACCGGCCCACAGATTCGAGCCCAACCGCAGTCAGCGCCGTTGTCTGCAAACCAACGCCGGCTGCACGATAGCGCGGCTAAAAGCCGGCTTTCGAAACGAACACTTCGAGCTTTATCAGCGCTATATCAATGCCCGTCACGCTGACGGCAATATGGCCAACCCCACCGCTGAGGACTACCGGCAATTTCTGTACTGCGACTGGAGCGACACCTACTTCTTCGAGGTCAGGGAGCAGCAGCGCCTGCTCGCTGTTGCGGTATGCGACCGAGTTGATTCAGGTTTGTCTGCTGTCTACAGCTTCTTCCAGCCCGACATGCCCAAACGTGGATTGGGCACCTACTGCATTCTGAAGATGATCGAGCAGACGAAACATCTGGGCCTGAAATATCTTTACCTCGGCTATCTGATCCACCGCAGTGACAAAATGCGCTACAAATGCAATTTTCAGCCGCTCGAAGTGCTGCTTGATCAGCGCTGGCGAGACTATCATCAGCTACCGTGATGATTCTGCGATGCGCCACCTGTTGATCAATAACGCCGTATCGAAAAAACATGTCACTTTGTCCACGCGCAAGGCCGTGCTGTTCAGCGTCGCGGTGTTCGTTGTCGGTGTCTTGTTCAGCTTAGCGCGGGATGATTGGTCATGGTTTGCGCGATCCGGCTCGATCATTGTGATAATCGGCATATTCCTGACTTCCAGCCAAATTATCGAAAACAGCCGCCGCTTGAAGTTGCGCCGGAACCATCGTCACCAGAACTTTCACCGTGATTACGCCGAGGAAATCAAGCGCGAAACGTTGGAGCGTTCCCGTAGTCTCGATGAGGATATCTGGGAAAATGGGCTACGCGGACTTTATCTTTTAGTCATCGGGACTCTGATCTGGGGCTTTGGCGACCTCGGTGGTTATTTGTTTTAGCTGGCCCATGCACCTATTTCAAGCAAGTGAAAATCATTGAGTCTTTGATCATATTCTCAGCCATGCCGTGCTACGCGCCAGCGTGTTAGAATAATAATATGAACATGCAGCAAACGATTACCAAAAAACTCGACGAGGCCTTCTCTCCAGAACACCTCGAGGTTATCAATGAAAGCCATATGCACAATGTGCCTGAGGGTTCAGAATCGCATTTCAAGGTGGTTATTGTCAGCGATCAATTCAAGGACAAGCTTCCTCTGGCCCGTCACCGCCTTGTCAACAAAGCACTTGAAGCCGAACTCAGCGGTGGCATTCATGCGCTGGCATTGCACACCCTGACCATGGAAGAGTGGTTTGAAAAGGGTAAAGCACCGGAGTCGCCACTTTGCGAGGGAGGCGGCAAGAACTGACGACCCCTACCAAGAGTGACCGTTCATCGCATGCGAACGCAGGTGTTACAAGCATTCCGGCCTATGACAGCGGAAGCAAGTGGACAAAGCGGCTCATCCATTGAGCTTGAGCCTGATCAAGCGAATCGCCAGTATGACCAGCGGCAAACTGTGCATGAATAAATCGAAAATATCAATCGGACGAACCAAGTCACCGTGATACAGCATCCTGAGCTTTTCGACAAGATGCGGCTCCGGGTGTATCGGTAACAGTGCCACGAAAACCGCGACGACGATCAGCGGCTTTATCGGCAATTTATCAATCCAGTTAAGCATGCTCTAATCCCGTTTATATCTGCATTCAAGAAAATTCTGGTCGATTCCGGGTCTCCGCAACCCGCATTTCTCACCAGAATCATGCGGGCTAAGTCAAAAATGCGCGTTAAGACTATTCTACAGGCAACTTCTGCGCATAATAACGCCTGAGGAATTCATCGAAGTCGATCGAGTTTTCTGCCTCAATCGTGCGTTGCTTGGCCAGTGATTCGGCTGCCGCCCATTCGAATAACTGCAGCCGTTCCGAGCTCAATCGT